>JANQER010000431.1 GCA_028278255.1 Elusimicrobiota bacterium
GTGCGGCGTGACAAAGGATGCGCCAGAACCACTGCAAGGACGAATGACGAAGGTGTAGCCCAAAGACAGCCATCCGTGGTTCATTGGATTTGTTTCAAGCTGATCAGTGAACCGCAGGAGCCGATGGCATTATCAGCGGAATAACCTGAGATCATTTGGCCCGAACGCCGCAGCCGTTAAATCCCCGACATGTCCTGGGCATTTGTCGGCGAGGATGAAACTTCCTGGGACAACTGGCACCGAAGACGTTTTCTTCTTTCTAAGAAAAAGGCCCACTATATAAGTGCATTTGGGGAGTCACTCTTCCTTTAGGGAGAGGGATTGCGGGAGGGAGAGGGCGCGCGCAGAAACGTTTTTATAGCACTTGCCATCCTTTGGTTTTTAAAGAGGGCCGACCAGTCATTCCTCTAAAAATCAAAATTGATCTTAGTCGGCCCTCGGCGTCAAATCCGGCGGATTGACTATTCCAAAAAGAGTATTTCTTTAGACTTTGTTTTTGGCCAACCCCCCGACGGTAAAAGCTTTTTTCAAAATAGTTCTTCAACTCCCGCGCAGGGCGCGGGCCGCTTTTCGGGCCAGGGTTTTTCAAAAATAAAAAAGCCCAACCATAGTTCATGGTCAGGCTTAGTTCCCCCAGGGGGGGCGTTTCGAAATGGAGTCTTTTTTGAAAATTTTGAAACCGTTAAAATTTCTTTTCCTACTATAGCACATTCTTACTGGGAAAACTACCGTCTGACAGGTGAATATTATATAAATCAAATAAAAAATCCTAAATTCCAATGACGTGAATAGCCTGTTATAACGGCCACCACCCACCCCAGCCGCGCCACACCACACACACTCTCTCATCTATCATGTCCATACTATGACATGTATAGTGATAATGTACACACACACGAATCCGCACAAACCACACTTTCCGCACATCATCAATTGAGTGACAGATGTATCACTCTATGAACCACCAACAAAGACAGACTCTGCTTCGGTTGTTTCATTCATCCCGCAACTGAGAACCAGCGCATACTTCGGCTAAAACGACAAACACCTCCTGCGGTTGTTTTGTGTCACAGTAACTTAGAACCAGTGCTTACTTCGTTTGATACGAAAGAACCCCCTCCGGTTGATTCGCCAAACCCACACAAATCAAAACCAGTCCACGCTTCGGCTGAAACGACAAAACCCCTGCGGTTGATTCGCATGATGCAGACCAAACAAATGATGGCTCCGGTTAAACGATCCTTCCCCGGAAAGTCGCTCACCGCCGCACACAATGCGTGCGGCAGTTCGCTTAGTTTATCCCGTGGTTGTAAAGTTGTGATCTCCGGTTGCTGGGGAAAACCGCACCAGCCACACACACCAAAAAGCGGTGCGCGTGACTGGTGCCCACTCCAAAAACCACAACTGGCCCCACACAAAAAGCATGCGTGGGGCACAGTTGTCCATTCCAAAAGCCGCTCAGCGCCAGGCAAACATCAGCCTGGCACATCGCCCCGCTATCCCGGCGCTGAGATAGTGTGAGAGTTTGTCCCTTGTGCCTTGTTGTGCCGTTGCTTTTAATGAAAGACCAATGTGTTTTGCGCGCGCTCGGATAAGTCCATCGCCTTCCTTAAATCAATAATGATTAGGCGATACCGCTCTTCGATCCCCTGTGACTGGCAAGCCTCAAGTCAGGCACGGGGTCGAAAAAATTTGAAAAAAATTATCAGACATATTGATCTTTGTATATCTTAACGGTATAATCATAATGATGGCTAAGAAATTGCCGCCTAAAAGGGTCGGCTTAAAAAGGGATAAAACCCTTATATTCCGTGTCAGTAAAGAGGAATTTGACCGGTTCTCAAAAGAAGCAAAGCAACGACAAATGGAAAAAGCGGAGCTGTTCCGCTATCTGATGAATCGTTATTTTTTTAAGTAATCTGGTCAAAAGCTTTTTTTTGTTTTAAAATGTATATCTAAAAGGTAATCATTAATATATACAAATAAATCTATAAATTGCACTTGTGAGGTATAAATTATGAAAAAGAAAAATGCAAAAAAAGAGCGTTTTAAATGGGGGATTAAAAGAGAATTCAGAACATTCCGGGAAACTCTGCTTCATGTAATGGCTCAAGTTGAAACAGCCTATTTAGCAGTGAAGCGATCTGACGCAGAAGAAGCTATTGCCGTGTCTCTAAAAGAAGCTATAAGAGAAATGAAAATGTTGGTCAAAGAAGCCAGGTGGGACTTGGAGAAATTCTAACATGCTCACACAAAAACCAAAATCTCTTACCCCTACACTCTGATCGGCACTGAAGCCTTCCTAAAAGCCGGTCAAATTGAATTTTCTGTCATTATCCTGGATGTCAGAATAATAGGGGAATCAATTGAATTTCTCATAGAGCCTACCGCTGGACAGGGAACGGCTTGGATTAATCAAATAGTTTTAAAAAATTAGTTTTTTAATAGTGTATAATTAATAAGGAACCTCAAACATACGAACCAAATTTGAGCATTAATTGAGGGGGATTGTAAATATAATGTTTGTAGAAAGACAATAGGTTTTGGGAGAAATAGAGATATGATTGATAACGCATTTTTTGATGAAACTACCGAGCAGTCCATTATTAAATCAACGATTGTTGCCAAGTATTTTTGGGCTTGGGCAAGGGTGGTTATCCCTACATCTAAAAAAGTGGCCAATCGGATTGCATATATTGACTTATTTGCCGGACCTGGCCGATACAAAGACGGAACTAAATCAACACCCTTGTTAGTGTTAGAGCGGGCAATTGAAGATGAAGACATGAGAAATATGCTGGTCACCATATTTAATGACAAGGATAGAAACAATTCCCATTCCCTCCAGTCAGCCATTAATGAACTTCCTGGAGTGGATAAATTAAAATATAAACCGGTGGTTGAATCAAATGAGATTGGAAGCGAGATCGTCAAGAAATTTGAGAACATGCGATTGGTGCCGACTTTGTTTTTTGTCGATCCGTGGGGTTACAAAGGACTTTCTTTACAGCTTGTTAATTCTGTTTTAAAGGATTGGGGGTGTGACTGCATATTTTTCTTTAATTATAACAGGATAAATATGGGATTGCCAAATCAGTCTGTGGAAGAACATATGAATGCTCTTTTTGGGAAGGAAAGAGCCAATGATCTTAGGAACAAATTAGAGTCACTTTCCGTTGAGGATCGAGAATTAGTCATCATTGAGGAACTGTGCAAGGCCTTAAAAACCTATGGCGGTGAATTTGTGCTCCCATTTCGATTTAAGAATGAGAAGGGGGCCAGGACTAGCCATCATTTGATTTTTGTCAGCAAGGATTTCAAAGGATATGAGATTATGAAAGATATTATGGCAAAGCAGAGTTCTGAGATGGAACAAGGCGTTCCGTCTTTTGAATATAATCCGGCTAACATAGGCCAACCTTTTCTCTTTGAGTTGAATAGACCGCTTGATGATCTGTCCGAAATGTTAAAAAAGGAGTTTGCAGGGCAGAAATTGTCCATGGTAGAAATTTATCGAAAACACAATGTAGGACGCCGATACATCAAGCCGAATTATAAAGAAATATTGAAAAAGATGGAAAAAGCAGGGGAGATAAATGTCATCCCCAAAGCCGCCGAAAGACCAACAAAAAAAGGAGAAGTGACGTTCGCCGATCGCGTGGCAGTCATATTCCCAACAATCGGAGGTTCATGATGGGATCAAATTCACACATTGAATGGACGGAATCTACATGGAACCCTGTGACAGGATGCTCAAAGATCAGCCCAGGGTGCAAAAATTGCTATGCAGAGCGCATGGCCATACGACTCCATGCCATGGGGCAATTGAACTATAAAAACGGATTCAATTTAACAATGCATGAAAGCGCGCTAGATCTGCCGTTGCGATGGAAAAAGCCGCAGACCATATTTGTCAATTCTATGAGCGATTTGTTTCATAAAGATGTTCCGTTAAAATTCATACAAAAGATTTTTTCTGTTATGCGTCAGGCATATTGGCATAGGTTTCAGATACTGACTAAACGGTCTGAACGTCTTTCGGTTTTAAACAAAGAATTACTTTGGGCTCCTAATATATGGATGGGTGTAAGTGTGGAGACGCATGCATTTCTTTATCGTATTGCCCACTTGAAACAAACGAATGCGCCTATAAAGTTTCTTTCCCTGGAGCCTCTTTTAGGCCCGGTGGGAAATATGCATTTAAACGGAATTGACTGGGTGATTGTTGGCGGTGAATCAGGGCCCTATGCCAGGCCTATGAAAGCCGAATGGGTCGTTGACATCAAAAACCAGTGTCAAAGGAACAATACGCCATTTTTCTTTAAACAATGGGGTGGATTGAATAAAAAAAAGACAGGACGTTTACTGGAAGGTCAAACATGGAACCAAATGCCAAAAGATTTTGAAAAAAAGATGGTAAAACCTCTTGACCTTGTTTTAGGGTGAAGGTAAATATAAATTTTAATATATGTTATGGCTCAAAATGAGAACACAGAAAAAACCCTTCGGTTGGAGATTGAGCGGTTGCGTGAGGAAAATGCCACTCTTCGGAATAGATTAAATGGTTTTGTTTGTGAGCCACAGCCTGTTTATCAGGTGAAAAATGAAGAGCTTTCATTAGAATATGACCCCCTGCCAAAATTAGACAATAACTCGCCTGTAAAAGAAAAAATCCATATTTTCAAAACATTATTCAAAGGCAGAGAAGATGTTTATGCTGTGCATTGGGTCAATGAACGGACCGGTAGAAAGGGCTATGCCCCGGCTTGTGAGGATCCTTGGGCTTCAAAAAAAGACCAGCCTAAAAAGTATTTGCCTTTAACGGATGAAGTTTTGTCTGCGCATTTAAAAGGGGAAAAAACAATCGGTGTATTCCCTTTGTTAAAGGACAATACCTGCTGGTTTTTGGCTTGTGATTTTGACAAGGAAGGCTGGCAATTGGATGCTTTGGCATATTTGAATGTTTGTAAGCGTTATAGTGTGCCGGCTTATTTGGAACGCTCGCGGTCAGGGAACGGCGGTCATGTGTGGGTGTTCTTTTCTTTTCCTGTGACAGCAGTAAAAGCCAGGCAAATGGGCATGCGCCTTCTCAGGCTCACCATGGATGATCGCGCGGATATGGATTTGGGAAGCTATGACCGATTCTTTCCCAGCCAAGATTTTGTGGCACCCGGAGGTTTTGGAAACCTGATAGCCTTACCACTTCAAAAAAAGTGTCGCGCAATAGAACATACTGAATTTCTTGATCTATCCAATAATAAATTCAAACCCTTTCAGGATCAGTGGACGTTTTTGAGCAGCGTAAAGAGACTGACTACTCATCAATTGGAAGGTCTTTTGGAAATAATTCCGCCTATTGTCCTTGGGCCTTCACGTCCTGTGAAAGACTCTCCTGCTTTACGCGCCAAACACCCATTGCCCAAGCAGATTCATTGTGAGCTGGGGTCTTCATTCAGCATACAAAAATCCGGCATTCCTCCATGGATGATGTCTAAGCTCAAGCATTTAGCTTTTCTGCATAATCCAGAGTTCTACAAAAACCAAAAAATGCGCTTTTCAACCTATCGAATCCCTCAATTTATCAAATGCTATAAAGAAGATTTCAGCCATATACATATACCCCGCGGCTTATATGAAGAGATCCAGGGTATTATTCATGAATCCGGCAGTGAAATAATCTGCCAGGATCAGCGGCAAGTCCCTTTTCCTCTGTCACTGAAATTTCATGGAACACTTAAACATGAGCAAGAAAAAGCAGTTAAAATGATGCTCACTCATGAAACAGGCATTCTGGTGGCGCCGCCTGGCGCAGGCAAAACTGTTATGGGATGTTCTATGATAGCCAAACGCAGCCTGCCAACACTGATTCTGGCGCATCTCAAACCTTTATTAGAGCAATGGCGAAAACAGCTGATTTCATTTTTAGATCTCTCTTCTAAGCAGATAGGACAGGTTGGGGGTGGAAAAAATAAACCCACACAGTTTATTGATCTTGCCATGATTCAAAGCCTGGCCAAAATAGATGATCTAACACAATTTTTCTCACAATATGGTTTTATTGTGATTGATGAATGCCATCACATTCCTGCGGCCTCTTTTGAATCTTGTATAAAACAAGCCTCCAGCCGTTACATCCTTGGTCTGACTGCCACGCCTTACAGGCGGGATGGTTTGCAAGACATTATTATGATGCAGTGCGGCCCTGTCCGATATAAAATGACTGAGACCAAAGTCAGTCTTCAAAACCAGTTAATAAAAAAAGAAACACCCTGTGAGTTGATGAATGACAAAGATATGCCTATTCAAGACATTTTCAGGACATTAGTGCATCATAATGATCGTAACTCATTGATTGAACAAGATGTATTACAAGCCTTAAAACAAAAAAAGCGCTGCCTGATTTTAAGCCACTGGAACGAGCATTGTCAGATACTGGCAGAGAAGTTAAGACTTCAAGGGAAAAAACCATTTGTTTTAAGCGGCAAACAAGGGAAAAAAGAACGAAAGGCCATTATCAAATCCATCCAAGAAACAAATCCGTCAGATGACTTGGTTGTTATTGCCACAGGACAATATTTAGGGGAAGGTTTTGACTGTCCTTGTCTTGACACTCTTTTTCTGGCTTTTCCAGTGTCTTTTAAAGGGAAGTTAGTCCAGTATGTGGGCCGTATTTTAAGGGAATATCCTTCAAAGAAGGATACGATTGTCTATGATTATGTGGATTCAGAGATTCCTGTTCTCAAAAACATGTTTGGAAAGCGTTTAAGAACTTATAAATCACTTGGTTATACTTGTTAAGGGGTCGCCCTCATCATGCTCAATCCGGGTAGAATAAATAACTAAAAAAAGATAGAATGAAAAATAAGATGTTTTTGGGAGGCCTGTCTTCTATATGAAAAAAGTCCATTATGACCTTAAAATCAAAGGATTATCAGGGAAGTCCGGGACCATTTCAATTCGTGTCCTGCATGAGGTATTGGGGTCGCTTTTGGAGTGTGCTGAGCGTGAAATGCGTCTGATTGTTCAGGGGGAAAGTATCAAACGGGGAAAATTACCCGCTTGGTTGGCCGATTCTCTTAATTTCACTGTGACAGGGATTGGGAAGGGATCAACTGTGGTTAAATTAGACGCTCCTGTATTGGGCGAGACCGCTGCTGAAAAGATTCAACAACAGGATTTATTTTTACAAAAGCCTGCTAAAACTGATACTGCCCTTTCTATGCTGTCAAAATCCGTCAGGGATGCTTCTGCCAACAATCTGGACAGCCCTCTGATTGATATGGGTGTGCTGGAAGGTTTATTAAAATTTAAGCCTTTTATTTCAAAGTATGGAACGGAAATTTTTTTGGAAACAAAAGATCACCCTGCGGAAAACTTCCATTTAAATGCTGAGAATATGAGAATTGTTGACAGGATCCGAAAAAACACTCCGGAACCAGCGGTTTATGTTGTGTCCGGGCAATGCGATGTGATTAAACACCGGACTAAACGTTTTCAGCTTGCCATGAGCAATGGCCAAACGCTTTCTGGCATTATTGACTCTGATTATTTGAGCGTTGAAGATATGCGTGGTTTCTGGGGAAAAAAAGTGAGCGTCAAAGGAATGGTTTATTTTTCGCCGGGAGGCAAAGCCCGGTTTGTTGAGGCGCGAACCATCAATATTTTTAGCGAAGGAGACCGTGTTTTTGAAAAGGCTCCGGAACCTTACCAAAAAAATTTGTTTCACCTGTCTGAACGCCCCTCTTCTCAAGCCCCCTGGGAAGAAATATGGGGCGCTTGTCCCGGCGATGAACCGATTGAGCAGCTCTTAACGGATTTAAGGGCCGGTTGATTTCATTATGGCACGATATTTGCTGGACACAAACATATTATTAGGAATTGTCCGCGGCGAAGAGTTTGTCAGACAAATTGACCGTCAGATTTCATTTTTAAAACCGCCGCATGTGAGCATGCTATGTACAGTGAGCCGTGGAGAGATTTATTCTTTGGCTTTTCGTAATCAATGGGGTCAAAAACGTCTATTGCTCCTTGAAGAAACTCTCAGAAAAATTCCATTTGTCGATATTTCTCATGAGCAGATTGTTCACAAGTATGCTGAAATTGAATGTTACAGTCAGGGAAAAAATCCAAATAAACCTCTGCCAGCCGGCTTGTCTTCACGCAATATGACACAAAATGACCTTTGGATTGCCGCTGCGGCTTCCGTCCTTGAGGCTGTTTTGCTTACCACAGACAATGATTTTGATCACTTAAACAATGTATTTTTTTTAAAAGAATTCTCGTCGATACGCCCCTAAAAAAATAAATTCATTTTAGGCAGGTTTGTGCAAAGAGGGGTTTATCGTCTATAAATCAGCTTTTGATAGCCGTTTTTCAAGTGTAATATCTTATAAATGACTATTTTATGGTCATAGGGTGAGTATTGATATGAGAACTTTACCGGACAATCAAAAAAACTTTATTCTTTATACTGACAAAGACGGGAAGGTAAAGGTGGATGTGTTTATTCAGGGGGAAACGGTCTGGCTGACGCAAAAAGCCATGGCTGAGCTTTTCGGGGTAAAAATTCCTGCCGTCAGTAAACATTTGGCCAATATTTTTGAAACAGGAGAATCGCAAAAAAAATCAACCCTTTCCATTTTGGAAACAGTTCAAAAAGAAGGGATTCGCCAGGTTTCCCGGAAGGTCGAATTTTATAATCTTGACGCTATTATAGCAGTTGGTTACCGTGTCAACTCTTATCAGGCGACTCAGTTTTGTATTTGGGCCACAAAAGTATTGAAACAATTCATTATCAAAGGTTTTGCGCTGGATGATGAGCGGCTCAAACAGGGGCAGACTGTTTTTGGAAAAGATTATTTTGAAGAGCTCCTTGAGCGGATTCGTTGACAGGCTCGTTCATCTTATCTATGCACCCTTGCTTCTATTCATGGCACGGCAAAATGCCGCTTCACTATTTCTTTAAAGCACAGGCGAGACCGCTCTTCGATCCCCGGTGACTGGCAAGTTTCAAGTGCTGCTGTCACAGGCACGGGGTCGAAAAAAATATTCAAAATTATGGTTTTGCATCTTCATAAAAATTTAAATGAAATTGAATTTTTGATAATAAATCTTTTGGAACAAAAGGTTTGGGTAAGATATCAGTCTTGCCAAGGCTGAGTATTTTATCCTGGTTTGCTTTTGAAACGTACCAGCCAACAAAAAGAATCTGTCCTTTTCCATGGGGGAAGAACCGCCTGATTTTTTGACAGTATTGAAAACCTGATTTGTCAGGAACATGGGAATTATCCAAAATAATAAGGTAGGGTTGAATAATAGAGATTTTTTGGGTTAAAGTGGATTCATCAAAGGTAAGAGCTAATTCATATGGTAAATCAGCATATTGCAAAGCACGGCAAATAAGATCTGTGTTTAAAGGATCGTCACCTATTACAAAAATGCGTTTGGAATTATGAGTGTACATAAAAATGGGGCAACGTGCCGCCGAGCTACGCGAATAACCCGGACAGTCGTCACCCCATATTGCGCTCATATAAGCGCATAGGTATGGCGACTTTGTCACTCGGTTTGCAATGTGCCTCAAAATAAATTCGAAGCTCACCTGGTTCTTATAACCAGGTCCCGGTGTAAAGTCAAGAAATCTTATATGTTTTTGACAGAAACTTAAGAAATTGTTTCTATCAAAGGATTTCTAGAGCGTTTTGTGCCCTGACCTCCTGTGTTTTTAAAATCCCACATAGCCCTCAGGTCCCTCACCAAATTACCCGCTCCCACAATTGATGATTTTATCAAATATTTTGATGAAAGAAAGTTATATAATAATGATAATCTTATTTGTTATAAGGAAGAATTTATATGGCTCAATGGTGCTCTATTGGATTTCTTGATAATACTTATATTCCTGATGTTTCAATTTTACCATTCGATTTGGGGAATAATATTTCTATTGGAGTTATACCAGACTGGTGTAAGACAGATGATATTGTAAAGGATTTAGGTGAAGTATATGGAAGATATGTGTCAGGAGGGGCCTACTCATTGTATTCCTACTATGAAGCGGGACCTGCATTTGGAGATAATGATGGTATTCAAAGCAAAAAGGATGAGGCACTTCTCTTTTCAAATATTGCGCTCTGGTTGGCCACTCCAAGTGGGACTGCCTCTGTCGTCGGGTTTCATTCAAAAAAAGAGGAGGTTGGGTGGTTTCGGGCTCAATGCCAAATTTATCAACGGTTATTATCTAACAAAGCACATCAATACAAAAAACACACTCACAAGGGATTAATAAGAGCTCGTGAGTTAAATATAAAAATAGCTGAAATAAAAAGAACAGGTTCTTTCTGGACAGCTTTGCGTATATTGCCTGTAGCACTTCGACAAAGAGAATGGGAGTTGCGATATTTAATGTTTTGGGTATTATTAGAAGCTCTTGTTGGTCCTGATTCTTCCGGAGAGATTTCTTTTCGAATCTCTATGCGTATAAGTGCTCTTTTAAGCCGTAGTGTCAATCGACGAAAAAAAATATTCAAATAAGTAAAGAAGGCATATGAATGGCGATCAAAAGTGGTCCATGGTTGGCGTTTGCGGCGTTTAGATGATGATGATTCCGCTATCCTGCTCTTACGTGTGGAATTCTGGACAAGGTCTTTGATCAAAAATATTTTATCGGATAATAAGGTGTTTGATAAGGTATCAAGTGAGGAAAGGGAGCAATATCTTGATTCTTTGATTTTTGAAAATGGATAATTTAAGAAGTACATTAATGGTTAACTAAGGAAAAAAGAGTGGATGAAAATTTTAAAAAGAATTCAAATTTGTCTGTTGGTTCTTTGTTTATTGTATCTGTCTGTGCATGCAGGGGTGGGCAGCCAATTAAGCGGGTATTTTGAAACTGGCAAAAGAACCACAACAGAAGATTACGAAGAAGAAGACACAGATGATGAATACACCTACCGCAATTATCACCTCAAGTATATCAACGAGAATCAAAAAAATCTCAAATATGAATTGAGCACTTTTCAGAAGGTCAGGGATTATAAGGAAATTGATGCTTTGGACAATTGGTCTGCTGTGTACAAGGGGAAATGTGTTTATGATTTCAAGGAAGGAAAAGCTGAAACCCTGCAATCAGGCATTGAACTAAAGCACAAAACAAAAAGGTTTGATGATTCACCTATAAATGAATATGACCAAGTGAAAGTGGCGCCGTTTTTAACAAAAGCGCTGAAAGACAAATACCGGGTGACGATTAAAGGTGGGATGGATAATTATGATTATAAGTATGCAGGGGAGAAGGATGAGGATACGCTGTATGGACGCATTAAAGGGAACAGATATTTCAATGATAAACGGCTGAATCTGACGTCTTCTTATAAAATTTCAAACACAAAACGCAAAAAAACTTTTAAAGAGCGCACTATTGATTCCTGTATAAATAAAATCCTAATCAAGGCCAAAAAAAAGGGGCGTGGCCTTCAAAAAGGAACGTAACAAATCAGGCCGCTTTTTAAGCCT
>JANQER010000433.1 GCA_028278255.1 Elusimicrobiota bacterium
AGAAAAAAGAGAAAAGCCCTGGAAAAAACCACAACTGGGATTAATAGCGCAGGAAGTAGAAGAAAACTTCCCTGAATTAGTCGTGACATACGGCAATGGTGACAAAGCAGTCAATTATGGAAAATTCACTGCGGTTTTATTGGAAGCCATCAAAACCCAGCAAAAAATAATAGAAGATTTACAAGTTCGATTACAAAATCTTGAATCTCAATAAACGTATAAGCGTAGCTGCCTGATTCATCAGGCCCATAAAAAGTATTAGAAAAACGCTAAACCACAATAATGTTAAAAAAAAGATTCTTCATATTAAAAACCAAAAGAAGGCAGCCCATGAAAAAACATTTCATAGCCATAATAACAGCTTTTATATTTACAGCTCAATCTGCATTTACCGCGGAAAAATTCGGCCCCAACCCCGGCAATTTGACGCCCACCGGCAGCCAAAGTGTGAGCCTGTTCACCGGCGCCTTCACCTATTCATATCCCATCCAAGTCTTGCCCGGCCGCAACAGCATGCAGCCTGACTTAAAGCTTGTATACAACTCCCAAGCCGGCAATGGCTGGCTGGGTATGGGCTGGGACCTAAGCGCAGGCTCTATCTTCCGCAGCACCAAAAACGGCATCCCCCATTACAATGACAATGACACTTTTATATTCTCACTTAACGGCCAAAGCCAGGAACTGGCGCCAATTGGAGGCGGCCAATACCGCAGCCAAATAGAAACAGCCTTCATCAAATTCCAAAAGATCAGCGCAAGCGAATGGAGAGCCTGGGACAAAAAAGGCACGGAATACCAATTTTTAGGGTTGGTGCAAAAAGGCGCGGAATACTACTTATGGGACCTTGTCAAAGTCTCAGACGCCAATGGCAACAAAATTGAATACACTTCGTATTACGAAGGCAATCCGCCCTTGTGCGGCGGAGGACAATGCGCGCCAGCCATCAGCCCTATGGTGTCAGAGATCAAATATGTGGAAAAAGCAGACGGCACATACAAAAATCTCATCAAGATAAACATGGAAGACAGACCGGACAAACAATCGAATAACCGTTCCGGGATGGAATACAAAATAACAAAAAGGCTGGGAAGCATAGAGGTCTTATCCGAAGGGGCGCTGGTCAAAAAATACAAAATGACATATTCTCTTAATAAAGCCCGCTGTTCACAACTGACAGGTATTCATGAATACGGAAGCGACGGCTCAACAGCTCTTCCACCTGTCACATTTGAATACAACGATGAGCAAAATATTTCATATGCTTCTCATGCTGTTCAAGAAACCTCATCTTTTCATTTTTCCTTAGGGGACTTTAATGGTGACGGAAAAAGCGACACGCTTCATTACAGATATTTATCTGATCCGCAAAAAGATGAAATCCGTGTAGGCATAGGCAGTGGTGACGGACGAACTTTTGCCTCTTCTGTCTGGAATGAAGACGAATGCCATGTCTATCCCTATCAGACTTTAAGAGTGGGAGATTTTAACGGTGACGGCAAAGACGACATATGTTATCTGTGGAATGAGATGCTTGGCGTGGAAGATTATTCGGTTTATATGCTGGAAACCAAGGTGGCGATAAGCAATGGGAGCTCTGCCTTTTCTCATTACAGCACATGGGCGTCTTCATTTAAAATGTTGACGGATGAAGCCAAAAGGACATTCCGCGTGGGAGATTTTAACGGCGACCAAAAGTGCGATGTTGTTTACTATCAAGATGGCGAAACATGGGTCGGGATCAGCAATGGCAGCGGATTAACATACACCAAATGGGCCAGCCATCATTATGGGGCTTTTCAAAGAACAATAGAAGGGGCTGTCTATGACACATTTCGCGTGGCAGATGTGAATGGAGACAACAAAAGCGATATTGTCTATTACAACAGCAACGGCACAACATGGGCAGGCATAAGCAATGGACATTCATTTGCATTCAGCCAGTGGAGCAGTGATTCTTTTGGGGACCAGCCCTTCAAAACCTTTCGCATAGGGGATTTTAACGGCGACGGACTCTCTGATGTGGTTTTCTATTATTGGGAGTCAGGGAGCAGCGCGCATACTTGGGTGGGGCTGAACAAAGGAGATGGATTCCAATACGCAGTCTGGGATATAAACAATTCTTATTTTGGCATCCCATTCTATAATTTTATGGTGGGTGATTTTAATGGAGATGGATTGAGCGACACAAGTTTTTATGTCAATGTTCGTTATAGCGGAGAAAGTTTTCCCCGAAAAGGCATCGTTTATGGGTACAGCAATGGCTCAAACATTGAGTATCAACATCTTCATCGGGACTATTTGCTGGAATGGAACCCGCATCCGCTGGGAGTGGGAGATTTTAATAATGACGGGAAAAACGATGTTTATTATTATGCAGGTTCCAACGCATATGGAATTCCAATTATAACAAATCTTTTTTCCGTACTATTGGACGGCTCGCCTGGCTACAGTTATGTGGCAGTGGTGAGTGATGAAGAGCCTTATGCCGTCAAAAAAATCAAGACAAAATACCAGGGCACTGTTGATTTAACTTATGAGCCCTATAGATCAGGCAACAGGGAAGTTCTTCCGTTATCCATTAAAGTTGTCAAAAGAATGACAGTATCAGACGGCATGGGGAATTCTGTTAAAACCACCTATGACTATGCCGGCGGTCTCTATGACAAAACACCCTGGCACAAACGGGAATTTCTAGGCTTTGCCCAAGTCAAAACCATCAACCCGGACAACACATGCACCCAAACCAAATTTCTCCAAAACCAAAGCACTTACGAACGCGGAAACAATATCAATGTCTGCAAAGGCAAGATACACGAACAAAGTATGCACAAAGCAGACGGCACAGAACTCACCAAAATTCAAACCAGCTGGGGCATAGCAGAAAACATCTCCGGCATTTACTTCCCGTACGCCGCGCGCGTGGACAAATATCAAGACAACAAACACACAGCCATGGAATATGCTTATGATTCTTACGGCAACATCACAGAACAACGCACTCTCGGCGATGCCACAGATCCTTCGGATGACAAAATAACCATCACGGAATACGCATACAACACAGACAAACACATTGTCAGCCTGCCCAAACACACAGAAACACAAAGACACAATGGAAGCACAGCCAGCCAAACCTGGTACTATTATGACCGTAATTTTTCATGGAATGATGCGCCTCTTAAAGGCAGCCTCACCAGAACAGACCAATGGCTGGAAGGCGCAGAACACAACATTGTCTCCACCAAAGCTTATGACGAATACGGTAACCTCACAGAACAATGGGAGCCCCGGATCAATGACCCCGATGATCTCCAAGGCAATCACATCCATACAGAATACGACCCTGTATACCGCCAATACCCCATATCAATCATCCAAGGATACGGCACACAAGATTTTACAGAAACCTATGACTACTATTACGAAACCGGCCAAATCAAAACCCACACAAACATCAATGACCAAACCACAGAATACCAATACGACAATTTTGGCCGGCTCACAAAAGTCATAGGCCCCAATGACACAGACACCCAGCCCACAACCCAATATCAATACTTCATCAACGACACACCCCCGCACCGTGTGTATCAAGAAACCCGCATCCATCATGGCAGCAACGATGTGCTCAAAACCTACACATTTTTAGACGGGCTGGGCAGAACCATCCAAACCAAACAACCCGCGCAAGCCGGATACCAAACAGTCACAGGCGAAAAAACATACAACAACTTGGGGCAAGTCACAGAAGAATACGCCTCATTCCTCACCCCCGAAACAGACCAAAGAACCCCAGCGCCAACAAACATCCCCAAAAGCACATATACCTATGACAAACTGGGCCGCATCACCCAAATCACGAATCCGGACCAAACCACCACAAACACATCATACAATGGCTGGACCAAAACCATCACAGATGCCAACGGGCATATCAAAGACTATATTCATGACGCATACAACCGCATCATCCAAGTCAAAGAACACAACAACGGAGAAATTTACACCACCAATTACCAATATGACGCCCTTAGCAATCTTATACAAATTACCAATAACCAATTACAAATGACGAATATTGGTTACGACACCTTGTCCCGAAAAACAACCATGACAGACCCGCAAATGGGACACTGGCAATACACCTACGATGCCAATGGCAACTTAAAAACCCAAACAGATGCCAAAGGCCAGAAAACAGAAATCCAATACGATAACCTTAGCAGAATCAAAGAAAAGAAATACCTTGATCCAAGTCAAAACATCACGTACATCTATGACCAAGGAGGCGCATCAGCTTATGCTCTGGGAAAGCTCGCCAGCGTTACAGATCCCAGCGGTACACACACTTACAGCTATGACAATTTAGGCCGGCTCATCACAAAAACAAGAAATATAGAGTCCACACAATATCAAACCCAAATGACATATGATGCCTTGGGCCGTGAAACCAGCCTGACATATGCAGATGGGTTTGTTCTTAAGAACAATTATGCAAATAATGTGCTCCAAAGCATCACCAACAGTAATCAAACCCAAACATATGCTTCACTGGGTTATTTAACCACACACGCTGGCCAGCTCCACACCATCACCTATGGCAATGGCGCCGTCACAGAACACACCTATGACCCAACCATGCGCCGCATGACCCAGATCCAAACCACAGCCAACAGCGTAGCCATACAAAACAACCTCTATGGTTTTGACAATGCAGGCAACATCACAAGCATCACAGACCAAATCAACAGCCTTAATACACAAACCTACACCTATGACGAGCTCAACCGGCTCGCAACAGCCGCAGGCGGCTATGGCACAAAAACCTATGAATATAACAGCATCGGACACCTCACCAAAAACCCGGAAAATACCAATCATGCCCAAGGATTTGAAAACACAGATAGTCTCACAGCCATACAAGGGGACATCACCAGCGGATACGGCAGATATGGCTTAGGGCTCGCATTAGACGGAAATGACCTCATAGAAATCAACAACACCCAAGATACAGGACTCCACAGCCAAGGCATGAGCATGGAACTCTGGGCCAGACCTGAACAACTGGGAGGGGGATACATTCTTGAAAAACCCGGCAGTTATGGGTTCCCCCGCATCAATGCAGACGGATCCATAGATGCCAACATTCATTTGCAAGATGGAACCACATCTAGTCTAAACATCCCCAATGCCGCGAACCCTAATGCCTGGGCACATTATGTACTGACGCATGACGGGCAAGTCATGAAAATCTACATAAATGGCGAATACAAAGGCCAAACCCCGGCACAAGGGCAAATAGCTTCAAGTGCAGGCAATGTAAGGATCGGATCAGGAAACTACGTTGGATCAATTGATGAAATACAGATCCACAACAAAGCGCTCACAGACACACAAATTCAAACCAAATATGACATGGCCCCGAATTATCCGCCCAATCAGGCGCACACACCAAAACCGCACCCGAATCCGCAAGCGCGTATAGGAGCGCCTTACACTCCTGTCACCTTCACATTTCAGGCATGGGATTTAGACGGGGACCAACTCGAATACGAAATCCAATGGGAAGACGGGGCCACAGAACGAACAAACCCCTTGCCATCCGGCACAACACAAAACATAACGCACACGTATGCCACAGAAGGCAGCAAACAAATCAAAGTCAGGGCCATCCAAACCATTGGCACCCATGAAACAGCAGGAGCATGGAGCCCAGTATACAATTTCTACATCTGTGAACCCGTCAATGCCCGGCTCCAAGGCCCAATGCTCATCGGCCACAACGGCGGCATAATGAGCAACAGCTCATACACCATCCGGCTCACCATAGGAGAACCCGTTGTAGGCACAGCGACTGACGGAAAGCATAAAGTGACATGGGGATACATTGACCCGATCAATGAAAGCGTTACAGTGCCCTTAAACCTCGGCCCGGAAGGCCAAGGCAACACAGAACCATTGCCCCCGGGCAAAGGCGCTGTTTCTGATTTCATCCATTTACCAGGCGCCACCCAAAATGACATAGACGCCATTGTCCAAGGTTTAAAACACAATGGCTATGCCAATCCATTTTTACCCAACGGCACAATTGATCCTGATCTAAAGGACGCCAATGGAAATATTCGGCTGATCGGGAACCGCTGGATCAAATACGACGCCAATAACCGTCCCGTCAAAATCATTACCGCTGACGGAATCATCATTGACTACATATATGACCACGAAGGCCACCGGGTTAAGAAGATTGTTGATGGAGCAGAAACGGTTTATATCGGTGACTTGTATGAGATCACACCTACTGAAACAATCAAGCATATTCATGCCGGAGACAAGAGAATTGCCAGCATTGGTTCAGTAACTGGGAGAAAATACATTCACACAGACCATCTTGGAAGCACAAGCGTCATTACAGACGAAAACGGCAACAAAATCCAAGAGACAAGTTACACCCCATTTGGTAGCATATGGAAAACAGACAGTTCTTTGACTGACAAACTTTATACCGGCCACAGGCATGACAGCACCGGCCTCATATACGCCAAAGCCAGATACTATGACCCGATATCCGCCAGGTTCATCACCCCTGACACGCTGATCCCTGAACCCTACAACCCGCAAAGTTTAAACAGATATTCTTATTGCATCAATAATCCCGTTAAACACACAGACCCCACAGGCCATTTCTACTGGAACAAGCTTGACCTGGACAGCGGATTTGCCATAGACAGGCAGATGGGCCTGAGAGGCCGGAAGTTTCAAATGAATTATATGATGAGAACAACATATAATTATCCTTTCCGGATGAATGCGTTTAAATATGGGATGAATCACGGAAGGACAAGTATGTCGTTTAATAATGGGATGAGAAGCCGTGGGTTCTCTGGAGTGAATATGCCATATTTCCAATCTCCCTATAGCCCTACATTTATGGATCAGGCAGTAAATGCATTTATGGCGCCTGGACAATTTACGGTTGGAACATCGCTTGATCTTTATAATTCAGCCACAGGAATAGCAGCTGATTCTTCGGAGTGGTATAAAAAGAGATACGATAATACAGGAGAATTGAAATATAAGGTTGGAGAAAAGCTGGCTGGAAGCTTATCCCCTGAAGCAGCTCCTTATACCATAGCGGCATTGGCAGTGGGTGGAACAGCACTTCATGCATCAAAACCTTTTATTGTTGAGGGGCTTAAGCGGGGAGGGGCTTTGATTTCTCCTTATATTTCTATTGGAACTTTAGTTCCTCAGAGTCAAAGGCAAGAGATTTTGTCAAAAACACTTTTTACGCTCCTTCAACTAAACACGAAGATATTATCCCCATTACCAAAATCAATAATTTTCCCACTTAAAGACACAAGCGTTCAGATAATGAGGATATTAAAATGAGAACTTACCAATATTCAATTTCCGGACGGCGGTGGAACATTTTTGTGAATATAATTCTCTTTGCCCCGCTAATAATATTTTTAATTTATATAAGTCAATTTAAAAATCTCTATTTTTTTACATGGTTGCCAATAATTTGGTTGGGGGTCGAGTTATATGTGAGGATATGTTTCCTGTTTTGTTCTTCATATTCTGTTAACGAAGAAGGGATTGCAGTCTCAGTGAATTCCAAAACTAAGCCTGCTGACTGTATTGGCTGGAAGGAGATAATTAATTTAAAAATTTGGAGAAACGGTGAAAAAATAACAGGGATGAGATTTTATTCAAAAGATAAAAAATCAAATTTCACGCTTCATCGAGGGATTGAGAATGGGGATGAATTATTTGATCAAATCATTAAATTTGCGAAACTAAATGAGATAAAAATAGTTGAATGATTATGAAACAACTAACCATATTTCTATTAGCCAGCCTTCTAATTATTTAACACACATGGCTTTAGAAAACTGTTGGTTGGAATTGAATTTGTGAGTTGGAGGAAAAAGCATGACCGAAGAAATAGAAATGGTCAAAGAAGGATTAAAATTAGGACAAGAAGTTGCAAAAGTTGGAAATCAAGCAATTGATGTTACGACAAAGGCCGGAACCTTTTTATCGGGATATATTTCTGAGCCATTAAAAGAATTTTCGGGAATGATTACGGATAAAATTGAATATCGACGATGGAAAAATGCAATTTCAATGGCTGAGGAGGCTCAAAATATTCTCGAACAGCGTGGCTTACCGGGACCAACAAGACAACCTCCTTTTAAGATTGCCCATGCATTATTAGAAAGCGGGTCTTTAGAAGAAGACCAAGAATTAAAAAAAACATGGAACTCCCTATTAGCTAATTCCAGTGATTCTCAAAGAGAAGAAGTACTAAGGGCATACATTTCTATTCTTGAGGAAATGGGTAGTCTTGAAGTGAAAGTTTTAAACAAAATCTATGAAACTGTGTCTGGAAAAACAAATGTGAATGTTTACACTGCTTTGCTTCCTGAAAGTGCCGAGATTGCTTCCGCTGGAGAGGACAAGAAAAAAGAGAAAAATCCATCAGAAGAAATAAATTTAGCTCTGGCTTTGTTGTGCAGACAAGAGCTAATAAGTTCTTCTGTGACATGGGTTGGGGCAAGAGTTTTTTCTACTGTTCAACTCGAACCATTAGGAAGGAAATTTGTTGAAGCGTGCCGTTACTGATTCTCTAACTATGAGTGTTGCTCGCTGTTGCATAGTTGTTTTTTTAGATAATTTATATGAAGATGAATAGAATGCAAAAATTAATTCGCGTCACTGTTATTTTTTTAGCGGTGATTTTCTCATTTATAACCTGTCTGATACCATGTGTAGAAGCATCATTTATGGGAGGTTTTTTAATCTCTCCTGGGATAGAGGTAATTCAGACATCAGAGATGCTAGGCAATCAAGGCATAGGCGGAACAGAGCCCTTCCCTCCATCCAAAATACAAATTGAAGATTTCATCAATCTTGCAGGCGATAGTTCAGCAGATGAAAGCAGCATTATTGACGGGCTGATGAACAATGGATACGTTAATCCATGTTACAGTGACGGCACAATCAATCCGGATTACAAAGACGCTAATGGTAACATCCTGATCATTGGGGATAAATGGATCAAATACGATGCGGACAACCGGCCAGTCAAAATAATCACCGCTGATGGCAGTGTCACAGAGATGGTTTATGATTATGAAGGCCACAGAGTAAAGAAGTCAGTTGATGGGGTTGAGACCCTTTACATTGGCGACTTGTATGAAGTTACACCAACAGAAACTATTAAGCATATTCATGCAGGAAACCAAAGAATCGCCAGTATTGGCTCAGTAACAGGAACAAATTATATTCACACAGATCACCTTGGCTCAACCAGTGTTTTAACAGATGAGAGTGGAAATGTTGTGCAGGGGACAAAATATACACCATACGGCAGTGTGTGGGAAACAACAGCCAACCTTACAGATCACAAATACACAGGCCAAAAGGCTGATGATTCAACAGGACTGTATTATTATGGAGCGCGTTATTATGATCCAGCGTTTGGAAGATTTATCTCAGGTGATCCAAAAATACTGGAAACAGATGTTGATTATTTGCTTGAACCTAAAAATTTAAACCCCTATGTTTATGTATGGAATAACCCTATTAATGCCATTGATCCTACTGGTAAAGAGGTTGAATTCCTTATTGGAGGCCCATATAAAGGGCATAGGTATGGTCATACAGCCTTGCGTGTGTTTGGTAAGGGGTATGATTTTGTTTATGATTATGGACGTTATGGAAAGACCTGGGGTAGATTTGGTTCCGAAGGTGATGGAATTCTTCGCGTTTGGACAAATTTTGATTCTTATATTTCAGGACAAAATAGTTTAGGAAGAACAACCAGTGGGTATTTATTTAAAACAACTTTGGAGCAGGATAGGGCAGTTATTTCCTTTTTTAATGCAAAGGTTGAAGGTCTTGAACCTAAATTGGCCACAAAAGATATGCAACAATTTAAGATTAAAGATGATTACCATGCTTTGAAATTAAATTGTACTAGTATTAGTGAAAAAGGTTTTAAAAAAGCATTTCCTGGTTTTAGTTTTGCTTCTGATAAATTTAACCAAGGGCTTGGTCTTAATTTCTACGAGCGCTCAACGACAAGCTTATTTGGATGGCCAAATAACATATTTATGCCAGCTGATTTAAATCTTTATTTGAATAATTTAAATTCTGGCCCAGTTATCCCCTATGAGGATAGAATTTATAAGAATTAAGGGAGGAAGGCTTTGACAAAATCAATTCTTTGGATTTTAAGTATTTTAATTGCATTTTCAATTGGGTATTTTTTAAGAGGTTATCCAAAAAAAGATAGCCAGTATATTTTGAAAAAACCTCTTAGGATTGTTACCAATAAAAAAACAGATGAATACTATTTGCCACCAGAGACGACGCTTTATTTAGATTGGATCCCTCCTGAAGGAGGGTTTAATAGGTATCGATTGTATTTGAATATACATGGCCCTGATTTAGAAATGCAAGAAACAGAAAAAAGAGGGGAAATTAATCCTATGACGGCGTTTTGGGAAGTTGAAAAGTAATCATTAAAAAAATGAATTAATAAATGATATGACTATTGATTCCTGTATAAATAAAATCCTAATCAAGGCCAAAAAAAAGGGGCGTGGCCTTCAAAAAGGAACGTAACAAATCAGGCCGCTTTTTAAGCCT
>JANQER010000461.1 GCA_028278255.1 Elusimicrobiota bacterium
GGATACACTGAGTTTTGCGTGAAATTTCCAACGCGGACCGGCCGAGAGGCCAATAAAAACCCATATTTGCCTGACGACAAAAATTGATTTTATTTTGGATCTCAGGTTTATTTCAGATGTGTGGAGGGGGTCAACAGTGGGGCAAGAAAACATGGATCATGGTTCTACAGAGCGTCAGAAGCAGTCTGTTTTGGTGGTGGATGACGAATCAGGTTACCGGGATATGCTCCAATGGAGTTTAAAAAAATATGCTGTTCATGTGGATGTGGCCAAAGACGGCGCAGAGGCGCTGCATTTGATTGCAAACAGCCATTATTCCGTGATTATCACTGACATCACAATGCCGCGATTGGATGGCCTTAAATTATTGGATGAAGTCAAAAAGTCAAATCCACAGGCTTTTGTGATTATTGTGACAGGATTCGGAACCGTTGAATCCGCTGTCTATGCCATGAAAAAAGGTGCTTTTGATTTTATTTTAAAGCCGTTTGACTTGGAAGTTTTACTGAATCGCGTGAAGCAGGCTTTGTCGTTGGACTGATATGTCGGCTTGATGCATAGGATTAACAATGGAACAAACAGATAAAAATATATCCAGCAAGGATACGGAAGGCAATCCAAAAGCCAATCTGGCCCGGCTGTTGGTTGTTGATGATGAGGAGGGATTCCGTGATTTGCTCACATATGAGCTGACAAGCAGGGGGTATGAGGTTTTGACGGCTTCCAATGGGGAAGAAGGCTGTCGTTTGGCTTTTGAAAAACAAGTGGATATTATTATTTCGGATTTGACAATGCCAAAAATTGGCGGTCTGGATATATTAAAAACCATTAAAGAAAAAAACTCTAAAATTGAATTTATTATGATCACAGGACATGCCACGATTGATTCGGCTTTGGAATCCATGCGGCGCGGCGCTTATGATTATATCACCAAACCGTTTCAGATGCAGGATTTATTTAATCTTGTTGACCGCGCCAATGAAAAAAGACAGCTCAATCTGCAAGTGGGTGAACTCAGAGAGCTCAACAGAATGAAATCCGAGTTTTTGGCTAATATGAGTCATGAGTTGAGAACGCCCATGAATGCCATTCTCGGTTATACATCGCTCATTTTAGAAGGCGCTTTTGGTGATTTGTCAGATAAACAGCGCCAAGGGTTGAATCGGGTGGCCATTAATGCCAGGAATCTCTTGCAAATGATCAATAATATTTTAGATGTATCAAAAATTACAGCCGGCCGGATGCTGATATATTCAGAACAATTCAATTTATCCGAAGCCGCGCAGGAAGTAATGGATATCATGGAATCTCTTTCCCAGGAAAAAGGACTGTCGCTGATTTGTGATGTGCCTCGGGATTTGATGGTCAATACTGACAAGACAAAAATAAAGCAGATTTTTGTTAATCTGGTGGGGAATGCCATCAAATTCACCAGTCATGGTCATGTGTGTCTGAAGGTGGAAACGTATTCTGACCATAAAATGCGGATTATTGTTTCCGACACGGGCATAGGCATCAAACAAGAGGATATCCCTAAGATCTTTCAAGAATTTATTCAGCTCGATTCATCAACCACAAGAGAATACGGCGGCACCGGCTTGGGTCTGGCCATTACGCAGAAACTTGTCTGGCTGCTGGGCGGCACAATTCATGTGGAGAGCACGCCTGGAAAAGGAACCAATTTTATTATGATTTTTCCAGTGCATCTGGGTAAGTCTTCAGAAGAATCTTTGCCGGTACAGCCATCACTTGACCCCGTACCAGACCGTGAAAAAACTATTTTGGCCATTGATGATGACCCTGAGGTTTTGACTCTTTTGAAAGAAAACCTGAAAGGCTCCCATTATTCGTTTGTGGGCGCACAAACCGGGGAAGATGGATTGGCTTTGGCGCACAAACTTCACCCTTATGCCATAACGCTTGATATTATGATGCCCCATAAAGACGGGTGGTCAGTTCTTCAGGCCATTAAAAATGATCCTGAATTGCAATCAATCCCCATTATTATTATTTCCATCATGGAAAATAAGTCATTGGGATTTTCATTGGGAATCAATGATTATATTCTTAAGCCTTTTGACAGCAAGGAATTGATGAATAAGTTGAGTCGGCTGAAAGAGACCCATGGTCAATCTGTTTTTGTGGTGGATGATGACCCTCTCATTACTGAGCTTTTTAATGAAGTTTTGAAAAACCAAGGTTATAGCGTGCAAGTTTCTAATGACGGGAAAAAGGCTTTGACTCAAATCAGGTCTACAAAGCCAGATATACTGTTTTTGGATTTGATGATGCCGAATTTCAGTGGTTTTGAGCTTTTGGAGGCGATTGAGGATGAAAGGGCCCTTGAAAAAATGCGCATTATTGTGATCACGGCCAAACATTTGACGCGTCAGGACACAGCGCTTTTGCAAAAGCGCGTTGAAATTGTTGTTCAAAAGGGATCCAAAAGCGTTCCGCAGATTATTAAATTATTAAAAGATAAACTGGACAAAGTAAATTTATAAATATAGCTGATTTAATGCTTAAAATAGATTAGAATATTAATAAGTAAGTTTTAGGAGAGTAATATGAATGATCAAGACACAAAGACAACTATCGAGAAACTGGACAGCAAAAGAGACAATTCTTCTGTTAAAATCTTGGTTGTGGATGACGAACCTGGTATTCGCGATTTACTGTCTTATGAGCTGGGGTCGCAAGGATATCAGGTGTCAACAGCTGAGAATGGCGAGGTTGCCGTGGGAATGGTGAAAAAAGAGTCATTTCAGCTGATCATCAGCGATATCAAAATGCCGAAAATGGATGGTTTGGAAACATTGGAGGCTGTTAAAAGAGTGAACCCCAATATTGAAGTGATTATGGCCACCGGTTATGGAAGCATTGAAACAGCAGTTGAAGCCATGAAACTCGGGGCATATGACTTTATCCAAAAGCCTTTTAACAATATGGATGAAATTTTTGCGCTGATTGAAAAGGTCTTGGAAAAAACAGACCTGAAAGCGCTCGTGGCAATTCATGAAGCCAGCAAAGCGATTTTTAAATCCATTAAACTCGACGTGTTATTGCCCACCATCATCAAGATCTCGCAAAGAGTGTTGAAATCCGACGAGGTATCCTTGATGCTGCTGGAGCCGAACGGGGAATTGACCGTGGCTGCTTCATTGGGACAGGTGAATGAAAAACATAAGCAAGCCAGGCTTTTGTTGGGAGAGCGTATTGCAGGGAAAGTGGCTCTTGAAAAAGAGCCCATTATCATCACCGGCTCAGTGGAAGAGGATCCCCGTTTCAAGGGCGTGGATGGCCTTCGTGAAATAAGATCATCCATTGTTTATCCTTTGATTATGGATGATGAGGTCCTGGGTATTTTGAACGCCAATCGTATCACCAATGATGAACCGTTTTCTTCAAATGATCTGCAAAGCATGACCATTATTTGTTCTCAAATCGCACAAGCTGTTTTTAATGCTAAACTTTACCAGGAAGTAGAGGAGAAAGTACAACAACTGCGTGAAGCCTATCAACAATTGGAAGAAACACAAAACCAGCTCTTGCAAACTGAAAAACTGGCAGCCATTGGGCAATTGGCAGCCGGCGTGGCGCATGAACTGAATAATCCTTTGACCGGTATTTTGGGTTTTGCGCAGCTTTTGATACAAGAAGAAGGGTTAACGCCTCAGCAAAGAGAAGACATGGAAAGCATTTACAAGCAGAGCCAGCGCTGCAGACAAATTATTCAAAATCTGCTGCAGTTCAGTCATCGCAAGGAGCCCAAAAAAGAGACAGCGTATTTGACGCCGATTTTGGAGTCAACTTTGCAATTGGTGCAATATGATTTCACCACATCGGGTATTGAAATCGATAAGCGTTATCCGGAGAAATTGCCTTGTATTTATGGCGATCCGAATCAGCTGCAACAGGTTTTTTTGAACCTTCTGACAAACGGACGGCAAGCTGTTGACAACAAAAAGAAAAATGGCCGAATCGTTATCAAAGCCTCTCAGGAAAACAAGAAGGTCATGGTCAGTTTTCATGACAATGGCATTGGGATTGAGCCTGAAAATATGGGGAAAATATTTGACCCGTTTTTCACCACCAAGCCTGTGGGCAAGGGCACTGGGCTTGGGTTGTCTATTTCTTACGGCATTGTCCAACAGCACAGCGGCACAATTCATGTCAAAAGCGAAAAAGGGAAGGGAAGCACTTTTACTGTTGAACTTCCTGTTCACGAGGAATAATTTATGGGCCAAAAAAAAATACTTCTTGTAGAAGATGAAGCCATTATTCAAACGCTGTGTAAGAGGATTATACAGTGCCCCAGGTATCAGCTGAAAGTGGTCAGTACTGTCAAAGAAGCCCTTGAGGCTCTTCGTGGGGGGGCGCCTGATTTGCTCATCACGGATTTAAAACTTCCTGATGGGAATGGGACAAAAGTGGTGAATGAAGCCATGGCACAGTTTTCGCAATGCGCTGTGATTGTGATCACAGGGTCACCTACTCCCGAAAAATATTTTGAAGATAATTTTGATCAGCCAATTTCCACAGTGATCTCAAAGCCGTTTGAGATTGAAATTTTAATGAGCGCCATTGATCAAGCTCTACAGGAGAAACAATAACAAAAAGAGACGGCATCAAGATCGTTTTAATGAGCGACGCGTGATGAGAAATTAAATTGTTCACAGTGCCAGTCAGCCCTGGCCTAAGGAATAAAATGGACAAGAAGACCGAAAATATTTTACTTGTTGATGATGAGAGTCTGATTATCGAATACTGTGAGCGCTTGCTTAAAGGAATGGATCTGCATATTTTAACGGCAAGTGACGGGGAAAAAGCTCTTGATATTATCAAGAAAGAAGAAATTGATTTTGTTTTAACAGACCTGATTATGCCGGGAAAAATAGATGGCGTCAAACTGAGCGAGGAAATCAGGCGGTTGCGCCCCAGCACCGATGTTGTGATTATGACGGCCTATCCGACACTTGAAACAGCCATCCCTGTGTTGAAAAATGGTGCTTATGACTACCTGATCAAGCCTTTTGATCCAGATGTGCTGAAATCTGTTGTGCGGCGTTGTTTGGAAAAAAGAAGACTTTCCCAGGAGCTGAACAATGAAAAAATGATGCGCCAGGAATTGGCAGCGGCTTACTCTGAACTGCAGAAGGTTGAATCCCTCAAGGAATCATTCTTGTCCCTGATCAATCATGAGCTGAGAACGCCGTTGGTGCCTTCTTTGCTTGCCTTGGAATCGCTTGAGTCTGAATTGAAGACAGCCAAAACCAAAAAACTGTATGCCACGCTCAGCAAGAATATTCACAAGATGAAGGATCTGATTGAAACGCTGTTGGTCTTTACTGAAATCCATAAAAGTGGATTTGAGACTGATCAGACCCCCGTTAATATCATTAATTTGTTGGAGGAGACAAAGCTTAAATACAGAGCGCTATGGGAGGAGATGAATTTAAAGATTGACGTGACTGTCATGAATGAACCGATAATCGTGCATGGATCGGCGGATCTTATTCAAAAGGTTTTTGAGCATTTGATGTTGAATGCGATTCATTTTTCCAAAAAGGGGGGAGATGTCACAATTCGTTGTTATACGGAAGAGCATCATGCACATATTTCTTTTTCCGATCATGGGATTGGCATCCCAAAAGACAAAATACCTAAAATATATGACAGTTTTTATCAAGCCGCCGATTATTTAACGCGTGAAACAGGCGGGCTGGGGCTGGGGCTGGCCATTGTTCGTCGGATTGTGGAGGCGCACGGCGGCGCGATATTTGTGGAAAGCGAAGAAGGGAAGGGCACGTCTTTTAACGTGAATTTTCAAATGAAAAAAAGGACCAAAAAAATTTCTGCAGGAGAACAATCATGAAAGCAAAAATACTTATCATTGATGACAACAAGGAAACCGTGATGAGCGTGGGGTATGCGCTTGAAAGGGAAGGCTTTGAAGTGATCACTGCTTATGACGGACAGGAAGGCTATTTGAAAGCCATTGAACACTATCCAGACTTGCTGATTCTGGATATCATGATGCCTGTAATGGACGGTTTTTCTATGAACAGACATCTGAAAGAAAATCCGCAAACACAGGATATCCCGGTTATCATTATCACAGGGAAAGAAAAACTATCTCCCCAGTATGGCAAGACAAAGGAAACGCAGGTTTCTGCCATTGTTTACAAGCCTTTTCTTTTTAAAACATTGCTGTCAAAAATCAAAAAAGCGCTTAGCGAATACAAGCATCCCTGAGCCGAATTCAAATACCACATAACCAATTGAAGCCATAAGAGCCATAAGAACAACTACAAGATTTCCTTGATTTTGGCTTTGAATGTGGCGGCATGAAGCGGTTTGGACAAGATGTGGCTTGTGAGTTGTTCTTTGAAATGAGCCCGTTTGTTTTTTGACAACAGCAGAATTTTTGTGTGTCGGAATTGCGGGGAATTCTTTATTTTGGGGAGAATATCCTGTAAGTTTCCTTTTTTTGAGTCAGCATTGGCTATCACCAAAACCGGATGAAAAGATTGCAGCAAATAACCAGCCTCAAAACCAGACACAGCGGTTTTGACTTCACACTCAAATCCTTTTTCCAATAATCTTGTCATATAGTGAAGATCAGATTGAATACTGTCAATAAGTAAAACCTTAGGGCGGTCTTGCGCCAAATCCAATAATGGGATTTCATTGACTTTTGAAAATTCTTCCAAAGCTTGGCGGGTGATGCGGAAATGTCCGCCTGGCGTGGAAAAAGCTTTGATGTTTTTGTTGCGAATCGCTCGGAAAAGTGTGGACGTGCTTAGATTGACAAGTTTTGCTGCTTCTGTGGTGGTGTAAAATTTTTCAGTCGCTTTGATACGGTTTGATGATTCTCCATCCATTTTTTTCATCATAGTGCCCTCGCCCTCAGTTGGATTGACATCCTTTTTGCGTTCTGTTTTTAATATACTCTGTCCTTAATCAATTGTCAAGAAAATTAGTACGAATAATGACAAGTGTCATTATAATTGATAAAATGAAAATAAATATATGATTGATGATTAAGTCAATTAGACATATTTAATCGTATAATGACGGAATTTTATGAATAACAAGAATGGAAACTATTGTCTATCGTTTCAAAGCTGATATCGGTTGAGTGATTGCATCGGCTGGGGAGGTCGTTAACGGGTGAGCACTGAATCTCTTAATATTTTATTGGTTGATGATGACAAATCAATTTGTTATACGCTTCAAAGAGCTTTGACGGAAAAAGGGCATTCTGTCATGTTTTCTTTGAGCGGAAAAGAAGCCCTCAATCAATTAAAACAGTCGAAATTTGATGTGATGTTGTTGGATTTGATGATGCCGGATATGGGCGGCACTGAAATTCTGGGTGTCGTTAAGAAAAATTATCCACACACCGAAGTGGTTATTATTTCTGGAATGGGGAGCATGCGCACAGCGCTCAGTACGCTGAACATGGATGCTTTTGATTTTTTGTCCAAACCCATTCATTTGAGTTCGTTATTCAATGTGATTGAGCGTATTCAGCAAAAGCAGCATAACATTTCATTGGAACCCACTTCAATTTCTCTTCTGCCGTCATCCTCAGTCCCGGAATTGATCGGGAAAAGCCAGTCAAGCCAAAAAGTGATTGCCATTATTGAAAAGATTTCTTCATCTAATTCCAATGTGTTGATCCGTGGAGAAACAGGCGCTGGAAAAGAGGTGGTGGCACATTGTATTCATAACAAGAGTCCTCGCCGCAACGGGCCTATGATTGCCATTAATTGCAGCGCTCTACCCGATACTCTTTTGGAAAGTGAATTGTTTGGTTATGAAAAAGGGGCTTTCACTGATGCAGCCAACCAGAAAAAGGGCCTTTTGGAAATGGCCAATGGCGGCACACTGTTTCTCGACGAAATCGGTGAGGTGCCACTGGCTTTGCAGGCCAAACTTTTGCGTGTTGTGGAAACCAAACGCTTTCGCCGGTTAGGGAGCACAAAAGAACAAATTATTGATATTCGTCTTTTGTCTGCCACAAACAGAAATTTAGAAACAGCTGTTAAACTTAAACAATTTCGTGAAGATCTTTTTTATCGATTAAGTGTGATCAGCCTTCAATTGCCTCCTTTGCGTGAAAGAAAGGAAGACATCCCGGTGCTTGTGAATCATTTCCTGAAGACATTGGCTGAATCCGGAAAGCCCTTAAAAAAGATTTTACCCAAGGCTATGGAAAAAATTCTGTCTTATGCCTGGCCTGGTAATATCCGTGAATTGCAAAATATTATAGAACATGCTGTTGTCTTTTCTGATAATGACACCATTCATGCCGATGATCTTCCAGGTCATATCCAGCAACGGGCTGTGATGGACCAGGAATCTTCTTTCTCGACGGACGCAAAAGGGCAGTCACTCGAAAATATGGAGAAAAATCATATTGAAAAAGTGATTCAAGACTGTGGGAAAAACAGATCACAAGCCGCCAAGATTTTAGGTATTTCTGAAAGAGCGCTGTATTATAAAATCAGAAAATACAAAATTCCAACCTAGTGGGTCCGATCTTGCTGTATCAATTGAGAATGTCTTATGATTGATTTTTTGTGCGTTTTTTTATTTGATTCTCCTCGGTAAATCTATTCTTTCATTTATCAACAATGATATTGACAAACATCTGTATTGGCTTTATAATTATATTAATTAAATTAGTTTGTCTAGTTGACTAAATAAGTAATCACGTCTGATGCAGCTATCAAATTGATAAGAGAAGCATTTATTGGCGATTATGCGCATGTGGGGGGGGGCTATCAGCCATGACAATGATTATCTTGTGTAAGAACAAGACTTATTGCCCTCCTCTGATATTCAAAACCACAAGATCGACATCGTTTTTTTTAATAAGGTTCTATTATATTTTCTCTAACGAATTATGTTTGGTATGAGAGAGGACTCATAAGATGAATAATAATCTTTTGTCCGGCATGACACCTGAATTTAAAATCTTAATTGTCGAAGATATTATTTCCGATGCAGAATTAATAGCCAATCAGCTGCGTCAGGTCGACATGCCTTTGACAAGCAAACGAATTGATTCACAAGATGACTTTGTTCATGCGTTAAATGATTTTAATCCTGATATTATTGTATCAGATTCGAGTCTGCTACAATTCAGCGCCAAGGACGCGCTCAGGATTTTAGCAG
>JANQER010000012.1 GCA_028278255.1 Elusimicrobiota bacterium
TGTTAATAAGCTCCATAATAATCACTGTTTTGCCCACGCCTGCGCCGCCAAAAAGCCCGACTTTCCCGCCTTTTAAATAAGGGGCCAGCAAATCAATCACTTTAATGCCGGTTTCAAAAATCTGCGGGGATGTTTCCTGATCTGTGAAAGCCGGCGGCGGCCGGTGAATGGGCATGTGTTCGTCTGCTGCAATGGGTCCGCGATAGTCTTTCGGCTCTCCCAACACATCCATTAAACGGCCCAGACAGGCCTTGCCCACAGGCACTTTTATGGGAGCGCCTGTGTCTTCAGCGGTCATGCCGCGGCACAGCCCGTCTGTGGGGCTCATGGTCACCACGCGCACTGTGTTGTCCCCCAAATGCTGCGCCACTTCAGCGATCAAACAAGCGCTTTCTTTGCCGGCATTCTGTCCGGGGCCGTCTGCTGTTGGCTTAATCACAACAGCATGATTAATGGCTGGAAGAGAACCAGAAGAAAACTCAATGTCAACCACTGGCCCAATCACTTGTACAATTTTGCCTAGATTCATTTATTTCTCCATAGGGCGGACATCTGCCCCTTCCCCTCGGCAGATGCAAAAGCCCGCACAAGGTCCGCCCCTACGACAATGAATTTTTTTCTTTGCTCTTTAAAACCGGTACCGCGCATAAAGCGCAATAGAATCTTCGTTCATCAAGTGCACTTCTGCGGCCAACACCCAGGCTGGTTTTAAGATCAAATTGCCTCCAAAAAAAGGCCCCCAAGTGGTGTCTGCTTCCCAATCCTGCTTTGTGCCGTTTTCATATTCAATCTCAACATCCGGGACAATAATGGAAATACCGCCGTACACGCGGGTTTCTCTTGTGGGATCATAAGAAAGGCCAAAAGCCACATTCCCTTCTTTCCAAGTGATTTCATCACCGCTGCTTTTGCCGTAATTGATGTTATAACCGGCCAATGCGCCCACACGGAGAAGCCCGAGTTTTTCACGCGGTGAAAATTGAATGGCTGCACCAAAACCCCACAGAGCCGGATTAAAATCAGAATTTTCCCAATCCACTCTGCCCAACCCGGGGAGAAGCCTGCCCACAACTTGAAAAGATTTGCTGATGCCGTGACGCCACTGGATATACATGCGGCGGCTTTCCACATCCACTGTTTGTGACCCGCCAGAAGGCTTCATTTCCCGCTCACCTGTGTCATACACAAATTCAACAGATGAAGCGCCCTTTCTGGTGGAAAGACCAGGGTTCCCTAAATAATAGGCCTGCGCAGATACGGCAAACAGCGCTAAAGCCGCTGTGAGTAATAATAATTTTTTCATATCAACCATCCTCCTGTTAGACATTTTTTATTTTCTCAAATTTTATCTAATCCCTTCTGAACGGGCGCAGGACCGTTCCCACACGGCATTTCTTGTTGGCGCAGTCACAAGCAGCGCCCCTACGACATAAATGTGACGGTTTCTTTTTTGTCGTCAAAACAAACTTTGAATCTATTGAAAATATCTTTGCGGCCCAAAAGATTGAAAGCGCCGCCCAGCTCCTGACAAAAACCGACTTCTGCTTTAAAAACAGACCGCCCGATCCTGACTTTCAACTGCTTTAAATACACAGGAATGCGCTTGTCCCCGGCAGCCACCACATAAAATTTTTTGCATTTGGTCAAATTCACCTTCAAACGCCGCGCTTCAAACGTGTGCAGCACAGTAAAGCTGGCGCCGGAGTCCACATACACCCAGACTTTATGCCACTCCCCATCCCCCTGAAATTCCACCGGAATAACCGGCGCCTTGGTGTTGTGAAAAAGGGAATAATTGAATTGATAACGGGCCATTAAAAATCTTCTTGTCAATTTGAATTTTCTGTTTTCTGTTCGGGCGGACACAAGGCCCGCCCCTACAACAATGTATTACTCTTTGCCCTTTGCTCTAGGCCCTTTGCCTAATTCAGCGCCTCTGCGCCGCCGACCAGCTCGGAAATTTCTTTTGTGATGGCTGTTTGACGGATTTTATTGGATGTCAATGTCATGTCCTCAATCAGTTCTCTGGCATTCTTGCTGGCGTTTTCCATGGCCGACATGCGCGCCCCCATTTCCGCGGCATAAGATTCCAGCAATGCCCGGAAGACCTGCGCTTTCAAATACCGCGGAAAAAGAGCATCCAAAAGCTTCTCACGCGCAGGCTCATAAATATAGCCTGTCTGCACGGCCGGAGAAGACCGTTTCATTGCCGGGGGCGTCAAAGGCAAAAGCGTTTTTTGAATCAATGTTTGCTGCACCACTGATTTGAATTCATTGTAAATCATGGTCACGTCTTGCGCTTTTTCGCTCAAAAAAAAACGCATCACATCCTGACCAATGAGCTCAGCATGGGCATAAGACACTGGTTTAAACACATTCAGATATTCGCCGGCCAGGCGCACATCCGTGCGCTTGAAAAAATCGCGCCCTTTTTTGCCCACGCAAAAAACAACGGGTTTTTGGCCGTTTTGCTCGCAATCCTGCAGAGCATCCAAAGCTTTTTTGATCAGGCTGCTGTTAAAAGAACCGCACAATCCCTTGTCTGCGGTGATGAGCAAAATGCCTTTTGTCCCCTGCGGTTTCTTCTGCAAAAGAGGGTGGCGCCACACCTCGTCCGTCGGCAAGCCTTCTTCATTTTTCATGACCTGCGCCATCATATCAGAAAGCAATTCTTCCATTTTAACAGCAAAAGGCCTGGCAGACAAAATCCGCGCTTCCCCCCGCCTGAGACGCGCTGCCGCCACCATTTTCATGGCTTTGGTGATCTGCTCAGTGGAACGCACACTTTTTATTTTTCGACGCAGTTCACGGAGTGAAGGCATAATTCCATTTTTTTAATTTCAAATTTTCGATTTTTGATTCAACAGTTCAAATTGTTCTTTAAATCGGGCAACAGCGTCTGTTAATCTTCGGTTGAGGCTGTCGTCAATGATTTTCTTTTGTTTGATGTCTGCCATGAGGCCGGCGTGATGCTTGTCCATGAAAGCGTATAATTCTTCTTCAAAACGCCGGACCGCTGACAAAGGAATGTCATCCACAAAACCATTCACTGCTGAAAAAATAACAAGCACCTGATGCGGCATGCTGAGCGGCTGATACTGCGGCTGTTTGAGAACCTCCACCAGCCGCTGTCCGCGGACAAGCTGCGCCTGCGACGCTTTATCCAAATCCGATCCGAACTGGGCAAAAGCAGCCAATTCATTGTATTGCGCCAGCTCCAGGCGCAGCTTCCCTGCCACTTGCTTAACAGCTTTGACTTGCGCGTTGCCTCCCACCCGGCTGACAGAAAGACCCACGTTCACAGCCGGCCGCACACCTGAATGAAAAAGCCCTGACTCCAAATAAATTTGCCCGTCTGTAATGGAAATCACATTTGTGGGGATATAAGAAGACACATCGCCGGCCTGGGTTTCAATAATGGGAAGAGCTGTCAAAGAACCTCCCTTGTTTTTGTCAGACAGTTTGCAGGCGCGCTCCAAAAGACGAGAGTGCAAATAAAACACATCCCCTGGATAAGCTTCCCGGCCCGGCGGGCGGCGAAGGAGAAGAGACAGCTGTCTGTAAGCAGCTGCGTGCTTGGACAGATCATCGTACACGCAAAGCACATGTTTGCCGGCCCACATAAACTCTTCCCCCATGGCACACCCGGCATAAGGCGCCAGAAACTGCAAAGGCGCTGACTCTGAGGCAGAAGCGCTGACCACAATGGTATACTCCATTGCGCCAAAATGCGTTAATTTTTGCACCACTTGCGCCACAGTGGACTGCTTCTGGCCCACTGCCACATAAATACAAATGGGCCGGTTGGGTTCGTTTTTTTGGTGAATGATGGCATCAATGGCAATGGCGGTTTTTCCTGTTTGCCGGTCCCCCACAATAAGCTCACGCTGGCCGCGGCCAATGGGAATCATGGCATCCACAGCTTTTAAACCTGTTTGCATTGGCTCCCGCACTGGCTGCCGCTCCACCACACCCGGCGCCACCACCTCAACAGGCCTGGACCCATGTGTCCTGATCGGGCCTTTGCCGTCAATCGGCTGCCCCAAAGCATTCACCACGCGTCCCACCAAAGCATCTCCCACAGGCACTTCCATGATGCGGTTTGTGCGCTGCACTTGATCCCCTTCGCGGATGAGATAATCTTCACCCAACAGCACGCAGCCCACATTTTCCCGCTCCAGGTTCAAAGCAATCCCATACACCCCGTGAGGAAATTTGAGCATTTCACCGGCCAGCACATTCTGCAAGCCGTACAAGCGGGCAATGCCGTCGCCCACTTGTAAAACGTAACCCACTTCTTTCATGGCGCTTTCCGGCTCAAACCCTTCAATCTGTTCTTTGATCACGCGTGTGATTTCTTCTGGTTTAATCGACATAAAATATTCTATTCCTTCACCGATCCTAAGAGGACAAAAGTGTTTCTTTCAGATGATTGAGCCGGCCCTGCCAGCTGTGATCGAAAATTTTGTCTTCTATTTGAAGCACAAAACCGCCCAGCAATCCTTGATCTGCTTCTGTGCTGATGATTATTTTTTTCTTCATCACAGCGCCAAGTTTATGCTCTATGGCGGCTGCTTGCGATGCTGTGAGGGGAAAAGCTGATTGAACATGCGCCTTCACCGTGTGCCCGGCCCGGGCTGCCAGCAAAACATAACGCGCATAAATCAACGGCAATATGTCCATTCTTTTTTTATGAATCATCAATCCCAAAAAACGGGTGAACATAGGAGACACAGCGCTTCCCATTTCACGCAAAACACATTTTTTCTTTTCAGACAACGAAGGCAAAGGGTGGCGAATAAACTTATTCAGTGTCTGGTCTTTCCCCTCCATGACCTGCACGGCCTTTTTTAGCTCGTTCTGTAATTTCGCTTCCATCTTGCGGGCACGCGCTGCCTCAAACAATGCCCGCGCATACCGGGCCGCCAAAATTTTGTCCTGTGCCTTCATGGACAATCTCCTTAAATAACCAAATTCCAAGAGACAATAACCAAATAATAACCAATGACCAAGTGACAATAATCAAAAAACAACCGAATTCCAAGCGTAGTCGTCATTATCCATCGGACGGGGAGACCCCGCCCCTATGTCCATTGGCCGAAATCATTGATGGACTTTTGCACGATTTTTTCCTGCATGTCTTTGTTCACGGAATGCCGCATGATTTTTTCCGCTGCTTTGACGGACACAGACACGACCTCCGCCCTTAATTCCCGGACCAAGCGCTGCTGTTCCAATGCCAGCTGCTGGCGGGCCTTTTCTGACAACCTCTCATTTTCTTCCTGCGCCTCTGCCAGCATTTTGTCTCTGATGTTCTGCGATTCCTTATGCGCCTCTGCCAGCAAATGCCGGGTCCGGCTTTCTGCCTGAGCCATTTGCTTGTCATAATCAGCTTTCAGCTTTTCTGCGGACAAACGGGCCTTTTCTGCCAGTCTCAAATCATCTTGTATTTTGTCCTCACGCGCTTCAATGGCCTGCAGCAAAGGTCTCCAGGCAAAACGGCCCAGCACAAGAACCACTGCCACAAAAGTGACAACCGTCCAAATCATTAACCCAATATCAGGATCAATCAGCTTGTCCATATTAAAATCCCTTCATGTAGACCATAGACAGAAGACCACAGACCATAGACCAGAAAACACAACTTCATAAAGACATCAATGTTTTGAAACTGATGTTTGCGTGGGACTGGTGTCTGAGGAAGTTGGCATAGGTTTCAAGCCGGAGTTGAGCGCCACCAGCAAGCATACCACCAAAGCAAAAAAACCCAAACCTTCTATCAAAGCTGCCGGGATAATCATTGAAGTCCTTAATGCGCCGGCTGCCTCTGGCTGGCGGGCAGTGCCCTCCAAAGCTGCGCTGGCAAGCCGTCCGATGCCCATGGCAGCACCGATCAAACATAACCCAGCGCCAATTCCTGCGCCCAAATAACCCAATCCCAAATAAACCATATTAGTCATCACATACCTCCCTAACCCGGATGAACCGGAATTGTAAAATTTAAATACCAAAATGCAAAATGAAATCAATGCTGCGGGCTGACAGCGCCGCCAATGAATATGGCGGACAAAAGCGTGAAAATATACGCCTGCAAAAATGCCACAAAAATTTCCAATAAAAACACAGCCAAAGCCGCTGCCACTGAGGCCGGGGCAATAAAAATTGTCCCAAAAAGAAATATTAACCCCAAAAAAGACAAAATCACAATATGCCCGGCAATCATATTGGCAAACAGCCGTATACAAAGAGCAAAACTCTTTGTGACAAGCCCTAAAATTTCAATGGGGTACATCAGCGGTAAAAGCCAAACCGGCATTCCCGGCGGGACCAGGCTTTTGATATAATGCCCAAACCCCTGCTCCCGAATGCCCAGCACATTGATCATGACAAAAGTGCACAGCGCCAGGGCGCCTGTCACAGCAATATTACCGGTGGCTGTGGCGCTGAAAGGCACAAGCCCCAGTAAATTACAAAATAAAATAAAAAAGAAAACAGACAAAAAATAAGGCAAATGTTTCCGGCCTGCAGGCCCCATATTCGGAACAACAATGTCGTCCCGAATAAACAAAACAAAAATCTCGACCAATGAAACAATAGTGTTTGGTCGGCCTGCACGCGCGGCCATGGCCACAGGCACAAACAACGCTGTTAACAAGACCCCTGACAACCACATCACAAGCACATGTTTGGAAACCGGCAAAGAAACACCAAAAATGTCCGGCAGTCGAAAATACACATGGTCCAGCAAGTGGTGTTCCAGCATCTGTGTGAAATTAAATTCCATTTATCCTCTGTTCAGCTGAGATTGCCGGCTGATAAAATAAGCCTCAATCAATGAAAAAACAACAAACAGGCTGACAGCTGTGATCAAAAAACCCACAAGGGAAGACCTGAAATATCTAAACACAAGCCATGAGATTAATGTCAACAGCATCAGACGCATGATAAAACCTGCTGCAAAAACAGTATAAAAAATCTTGTCTGATTTTAGAAGCGCCCATGACAGCCCCCAGAAACTCGGCAGCACCAAAACAAAAGCTGTCAATGACCCAAGCATGAGAGCATGACACAGGCTTTCCCCTGTCAAAGAAAAAGCCGCTCCCAAAGCCGTGCATCCAAAAAGAACCCCTGTACAAATCCACCTATTTCTTTGAATCATGAGAAGATAAAAAAGGCTTTAAAAAGCTGTACAATCCCAGAAAACAACCCATGGCCGCGCCTATGAGCATTAACCAAGGAGATGAATCCCATTTTTTGTCCAGCCAATGGCCTGCATAAAGGCCCAACAGCACGGTGACTGTCAATTGTACCCCGCCATAAGCATGAGACCATAAAGGAGACCTGCCTTGCGTTTCTGGCATATTGTTTTTGTCTAATGTTCGGGTGAAACAAATATTTTATCACTTTTTTTGGACAAAAACAGCTGTTTTCAGTCCGAGGAAATTCCTTGACGCCAGCGTTTGCGGTTTTGGTATACCTGCCAGCGCAGTTTCAGACTTTCCCAAATATCCGGGCCAAGAAGTAAAAAATAATTCAGAAGCGCTGCCAATATGGTCAGCCGCGTGAGCAGGCCGCTGGTGAAAAAAGACAGAATGATCCATGCCCAGGTGAGATACCCTATGTATTTCACTTTGACAGGCAGAAAAAAGAACAAAAGCAATTCAAAATTCGGAAACAGCGTGGCAAAGGCCAAAAACAAGCTCGCGTTTAAATACACATTGGACACAATGCCTATGACCGGACAAAACCCCACCAAGAGCGTGGCCGCAGCTCCCACAAGATAGTACACTGTGAACCGAAAAGTTCCCCATTCCATTTCCAAAGCTGAGGCATAGGTGTACAACAGGTAAAGCCAGAAAAACATAAAAAAAGGCTGCAGAGGGGGCGGAACAAACAAGAAGGTGATGAATCGCCAGACTTCTCCGGCATATACCCCTTGGGGGGTGAGATGCAAAAGCGGCATCAGTCCATGATTGAACAGCTCAAACACATAAACCACGGCATTGGAAGCAACAATAATGAGAGGCAACCCCTCTATCCCCTTAAAAGCCCCCCAATGATTCGGCAAACGGATCAAGCAATAGCTCCTTCATGCTTAAAAGAAACAAACAAAGACAAAAATATTAAATTGAGCATATCAAATTTTAAATATTAAATTGATGAACAACTCATGCGGGGAGACGGACTTCAACATTATAAAAGACATCGCCCCTGACACAAAATGCATTAAAACAGGCATTTTAATATTTGATATTTAAAATGCTCAATTGGCAATTCCCTGCTTGCTGATATTGATCAACTTTGTTCCCCTGGCTTGACATCAGCAGCCACTGGGCCCTTTTCCCCGTCTTTTTTTTCAAACTCAACTTCCTGCCCTTCCTTTAAAACTTTTCCTTTTCCCTTGGACTGAATAGCTGAGTGATGAATAAATATCTCTCCCTCTCCTTCTTCCGGGACAATAAACCCATAACCTTTGACTCTGTTATACCACTTGATTTTGCCTTTCATGATTTGCTCCTTGTTCGTGTTTCAGTAATGTCAAAAATCAGAACCTTTTTTCTCGCCAAGAACGCCAAGATTTATTTTTTGTTTTATTTTAAATTTGGTTTTTTGTTTAGAGTTTAGAATTTAGTCCCTAAGAGATAATATTTTGAACATTTATACAAAAATATTTTAAAATTCAGACGATAAAACAAGGAAAAAAGCTCATTGAGCATTTAGCATATTAAATTTAGCATTTAGCAATTAAAAGAGGAGAAACGTTTAAATGCCAAATAAGCTTATCAAAGATTTGCAATGCTAATTGCTAAATTTGCATTGCTAAATGCTAAATGAATATTTCTTTCGCATTTCCGGTTTATCCGGGTTATGGTTTAGAGTTTTACCCCTCCTGCGCGACGATGAAAACCATTGATAATCAACACTTTCCGTTCAACTTTCTATCTCTAATCTGACGCTACCCGTGTTTCAGCTGCTTTCACCGTGTTCCAGAGAAGCATGGCCACTGTCATGGGGCCGACGCCGCGCGGAACAGGCGTGATGGCGCCAGCCACTGATTTAACCTCTTCAAAATCAACATCACCTTTCAACCCCTCTGGCGTCCGGCTGATGCCCACATCAATCACCACAGATTCCTCTTTGACCATATCTGCCTTAATAAATTTCGGGCGTCCAAGAGCTGCCACTAAAATATCAGCCTGCCGGCAAAATTCAGGCAGATTATTGGACCTGGAATGACACACAGTGACAGTGGCATTGGCAGCCAAGAGCATAGACGCCAAAGGCTTGCCCACCAAAGAAGAACGGCCCACCACCACAGCATGCGCGCCTGATATGGGGATTTGATAATGTTTGAGAATTTCCATCACACCCGCCGGCGTACACGGCAAAGGGATTCCTGAAGACAAAACCTCATCCCAGCCTTTTAACTGAATCCAGCGTCCCTGATTAGACGGGTGAAGGCCGTCAGCATCTTTCCCGGGATCAAGCGCCGGCAAAATCTTTTCCGGATTCAAGTGCTTCGGCAATGGCAGCTGCACAATAATGCCGTGCACTTTGGGATCATCGTTCAATTCACCTATCTTGTCCAAAAGTTTTTCTTCTGTGACATCAGCCGTCAAAGGCACATGAATGGAATTGAATCCATTGGCTTCGCATCGCTTGATTTTTTGTCCCACATACACAGCAGAAGCCGGATCATCTCCCACCAACACAGTGGCCAGACCCGGGACAATGCCCCTGGCAGACAATGCCTGGGCTTTTTCCCTCACTCTTTCCAAAACCTTCTCTGCCACTGCTTTCCCATCCAGTATTTGACAATCCACATTGCCTCCTCAAATAAAATTTTTGATTTTTGATTTGCGATTTTTGATTGATATTTAAATGTTTCATCTGATCGGGCGGGGGCAAGCCCCGCCCCTGCGACAGAGTATGTTTTTCAAATCGCAAATCGACAATCTAAAATCAAAAATGCCTTTATGCCGGTTTCCACAGCTTAAATTTTTGGGGCACTATATCAAATTCCATGTGCCGGACACCCTCTTCAGGCGGAGGTTCGCCGTCACACTGCGGCCACACAGGAGTTTCCACATCCATGGTGATTTTTTCCGCTGTGACTTTGGTTGTTTTGCTGTCAAAAAGCGGATAACCCAACTGCCCTCTGAGCAACTGCGCTGCCAGGCGGGACTTTGACCTGGCTGGCACAAAATAGACACGCAGGGTTTCTTCTGCAGGGGAAATGCTTTTTTCAAAATGAAGCCCCCCGGAAAAATAAGGTGCATGACAGGCCAAAACCATATAATACAAGCCTTGTAAACGCCCGTCGCCCCATTTGGCTGTCAGCCTAAGGGGTGAAAAAGCCTGCAACACCTTCCAAGCCGGATCCTTGTTGATATAGGATGAACGGGGCCTTCCGAATCCGGCATTGTTGATAAAAATATCCTGACTGGAAAATGACCGGTTGCGATCAGAATATCTGAGCGAAAGTCTGGCCAAAGACAATGACACCAGTTGCGCCTCAGGCGCTGGTTTTTCCCAATTTTTCCACATGTCTTTGTTGATGCCGAAACAACGCGCCAAATCATTGCAGGTCCCCACAGGAACCAATGCCAGTTCCAGACGGTCAAGCGCATTTTTTTGCCACAAAGAACGCACCACGCGATGCAAAGTGCCGTCCCCTCCCCACACCACCAGCCTTTTGACTTCTTCCTTCAGGGCCTGATGTACAATCATTTCCGTGTGATGGGGATGCTCTTTGGACACAAATGACCAAAGAGCTGTGGAGTGATCTTTGTCTATCACTTCCCTGGCCCATTTTTCATTGCGCAAAGAAGGATTCACCAGATGAAAAACACCTTCCCCTGAAGAAAAGTTTTCATTTGGCGGATCTGATCGAGGCGCTGCACGCTCAGCCCTTATCTTTGGCTCATGTTTTCCCCGTGCCATAATCTCTTCAAACTAACATTTTGTCTGCTCTCTGTCAAAACTCTTTTTCACCACAGAGAGCACAGAGAACACAGAGAAAAACAAAAAAATTTTATACGACCTCTGTTTTACATAGAAGCTATTTTCTCAATCAAGCAGTCTCACTATCATAAGTTTCCAGATTTTGTTGCTTTGTCCCCTCTGTGGCCTCTGTGTGCTCTGTGGTAAAAAAACTTACTCTTTGAGAAAAGCTTCAGGGATCCAAAATTCATTCTGCGGGCGCCAACCAGACTCACGTGCCATGACCCGGCTAAAAACTTCCTTTAACTCTTTCACGCGCTCAATCCCCTGAGTGGTGTTGGCCAAATTTGTCACCCCATCCGGATCACGGGAAAAATTATACAGCTCATAAACCACGCCTTTTCGTGTGGGGATATAAATCAGCCGCTCGTCCCCGACTTGGACCATGCGGTGCTTGGAAGCGAGCACATGATCTTCCCACACAGGGCTTAAACAAAACCGGCCCTTTTCCTCTAAATCTTGATCCAAAACCCGCGTCACCCCCGGATAATCAATCAGTTGGCTTTGATAAAAAATTTTCTGTCCAGGAAATAACCATTGATTTGTCTCTGCGTAAAACACTTTGGTCCTTCTGTGGCGCTTGCCCGGCAAACGGGAGTGCAATGAAACCCCCTCAATGGAAAACGGCACTTCTATGTCCAACAGGTCAAGCAAAGTCGGCGCCACATCCTGCGTACAAACCGGATCATCGCTCCACTTTGGCAAAGCTTTGAAACGCGGCTCCAGAACAACAAAAGGCGCTGAAAAAATATCCCGGCCTTTCAAATGGTGCCCATGGCCCTGGCCAAGACCGCGCTCATAAAATTGTTCACCGTGGGGGGACCATAAAACCACAATGGTGTTTTCGTGCACATTGTATGTTTTGAGAGAAGCCATGATATGGCCCACAGCCTTGTCCACGGCACGCACATTGGCATAGTAAAGCTGCTTGACTCTTTTTTTGTCGTTCTCCGAAAGACTTTTTCTGGCCTGCCTGTCCCATGGCAGGCTGTATTTGCAAAGCCCTTGATGGTTTTTCTTTAACGACGCCAGAGACATCTCAGAAGACACGGCATAAGGATCATGAAGTGCGGAAAAATACAGCATAAGAAAAAATTTCTTTTTAAAACGCAGTTGTTTCAACATGCCTTTTCCTTCTTCTGCCAAAATCAAAGGATCTGCTCCACCGGCGGAATTCCGCAATGCAGGAAAAAAACGCCTGCCTGTTTTCCCGCTGAGATAAGGCAGCAAATGACAATTTCTTTCCAAAATCCGCTGCTGCAACACATAAGGCGCTTGGAAATTCGGCGTGCGTACCATGTCAAAATAACCATCAATCCGGGAGAAAAAATCACCTGCATAATCCGCCAAAACCACTGTGGTGTATCCAGAACGCTTAAGCAAAGAAGGGAGATTGCCTATTCCCAAAGAAATATCCTGTGCATAAGGGAACGGATGACGAATTCCGTGAGTCAAAGGAGACTGGCCTGTTAGAAGAGTGGCCATGGACCCATAAGCGCTCGCCAAGGGGGGAAAGCAGGAAGTGTAGGTACGTCCCTGGCGCGCAATGGCTGTCATATGCGGCGCCAGCGGCGCACTGTTTTCGATTTGATTCAACACATCCGACCGAAGAGAATCAATGGCCAAAAAAACCACATTCGGCCCTTTATTTTTCGGGGCATTAAATCGAAAAACACCCCACACCCCGAGAAAAAACAACACCACCCCAAGTCCCAATATACCAAAAGCCATCTGAACAGGAATCGTAAAAGCCCTGAACCTATTAAATCCCCGCCGGATAATCTGCAAACCCGCTGCCGACAGAACAAGCATGACAAGAATCTGATAAACCCCAAACAACCAGGACGGGCAGATGTCAGTGACAAAAATCTGAACGGCACGAAGACACATGCCTCGGCTGTAAAATGTCTCTTGATACAAGGCAGGATGCGAAAGCATATTGGAAAAAAGAAAAAAGCCATGAACAAAAAGAACCCCAAGCCCGGTGGCCACAATGCGTTTTTTGGCAGACATTGCGTTTGGATTCAAGGCAGGATATATCCCAGCGGCTATTATCCAGGCATTCTGAAACAACAGACCCAAAACAGCGCCAATCACCAGATAGACCGCAAGCGCCACAACCTGATACAAGGCTTCATGCCAAAAATAAAGCGAGCGCATATGCCCGATAATTTCAGTTTGTTCAAGTCCGAAAACATGCCATGGCCCGGCCTGCAATAAAGAAAGAAAAAACAACCCTGCAAAAACACAAGCGCCTGTCCCTGCTTCCAGAGGAACAAAAGCGTTCTTCGCAGGCAGATAAAATTCCTGGCCGCCTGATCGTGCCCAGCGGCGCATCCATTCAATCAATAAAACCAATTTATTAAGCCTCATGATGATTGTCCCTTCTTTTATTCCATCTGCACGGCCTGCCGGCTGAAAAAAACCAAAGGCCCTTTGTCCGATGGGACAGGGGTGTACTGTCCCTCCAGCCAGGGAAATCGATTCCGGTCATACCATTGATCAACAGTTCTTTCAAACAAAGGCAGACCCAGTTTGGACACCCGGGCCTGAGGCGGCATGATCAGCTGCCTTCCCATCCAAAGGCGCAGAATATAGTAAGCAGACGGCGGCCATGTCTCAAAATGAATATAACCGGATGATGTTTTTATTTCAAAGCTGATCTGATTGGAACCTCGGCGTATCACAGACCCTGAGCTCTCCACGTTCCACAAATCCCCGCCCGGGCTGGTCACAACGCCTCTCACACGCTTTCCTTTTAAATCCCAAAAAATCAATCCTGTTTTGGCACGGTCAGGCTCTGAATCATTCATGGCGCGCCTGACAGTCCCCAGCAAAGTGCGGTTATTCCGCACAAGATTAAAACTTTCCTGCGGATCCGTGTGAAGGTCATAAAGTTCCTCTTTCACCCATTGCCTTTTGTAAAGCCTTTTGGAAAACACTGTGCGCAAATCTGACTGCGCACGGCGAATGTATTTGATTTGACTGTCCAAAAGAAGCGCCTTGCTGTTGTTGCCAAAAATCAAAATGCGCGGATGACTTCCTGTTCGGGAAAACGTTTTTTTCTTGAACAAATCAAATGCCAAGCCCTCAAAAGAAGAAGGGATGGGCTGTTTTAATGTTTTAAGGAGCGTAGGAGCCACATCCAATAATTGTGCAGTGTCTGACACCATACGCCCTGCCGGCAGGGACTTGTATTTCAAGGTCCACTGAATGCGCACCTCTTCTTCCCGCAGGCCGACACCGGGGCTCTGTTTTTTCTCCCAGGGCGCGGAAATCTCTGTACCATTCTTTCTGATCACCTTCACTGGTTCTTTTCTAAATGACTGCCCATGAAGAGATACAAGCCCGATCAGTGAATCATCCCAAAGATCCAGCCTTTCCAGTGCGTCAAAAAATTGGCCCAAATGATGATCCATATGTGTCAAGTGCGTTCGATAATGCCATCTCGCCCATGTGTCCGGGGTCAAGGGAAAACCCTGAAAAGTCTGAGTCCAAAAATGCAAAGGCGGCGAAATCCAGGGAATTGTCTGGTGCCGGGCTTTGCGTTGAAGAAAAGGATCCCCCAGGTAAATGACAAGAAAAAACGGGCGCCTGCTTTGCTGCGCAGACAGCCATTCCACAGCCTGGCGGCAGACAGTGCGCACATTTTCAGTGTTGAGACTGAAAAAATAGGTTTCATCAAAACCCCAATCTGCGCCGGGATCTGTCCTGCCGTTCAGAAAGTCCAATGCCCCGGATAAAACCGTGGTGTATCCTTGTTTTTTGAGTTGAGACGCCAAAGAAACAAAGTTTTTCCTTCTCCGATAGGCACGTCTCAGCCGCGGGGACAAACCAGTTCCTTCCTGGTTTAACCCGGGTTTTGCATTAGGGCGTGAGGACAGAGACGGGTTTAAAGGAATTCTGGATTCCAGCAAAGCAGGAAGCCCCTGAAAAGGCAAAACAGCATTGGAATATGTTTTCTGAAAATCAACCCCCTCTAAAATAAAACGTCTCATATGCGGAATAGAGGTCCCTGCAGAATCGATTTTGGCTGACTCTTTGGCCCCTAATGACTCAACAACCAAAAGAACAATGTTAGGCTGTTGTCGGGTTTTGGCCGGCAAGGGATCATTTGTCAACAGCACGGGCCCTGCCCAAAAGCCATGCGGCAAATCTCCCGGCTTTTGAAAAGAATCAGCAGACCCCTCTGTTTTGAAACAAAGCCGGACCCTTTTGTTTTTCCAGCGGCTTAAATCAATGGTTTGTTTATACCATTGCGTGCCAGCAAGAGCAGAGTCCACCCTTACACGCGTCAAAGAAGCGTTTTGATCAGCTCTTTCAGCAATGCCTGTTGAAAAAACAATTTCCGGCTTATGGCTTCTTTCTGTTAATTCCACGACAAAACGCATTTCCCCAACAGCCCCATAATCAAAAGACAACTCAGCATCAGGCGGAATGTGCATTGAATATTCATGGGAACTCGCCCCTGGTGAATGGAGCGCTTTCCGCCGGACTTTCCGGTCCTGCGCGCCTAATGTCACATACATCACAGGCAAAGGACTGCCTGAGGCAGGACGCGCGTCAATGCCAGGCAGCCCGCACAAAATATCACGGGTGTCTTCCCAAGTGGAGAGGGGAGGCTCTCCTGCGCTTCCTTCTGATTCATTGTCAAAGCCTGGCTTTGACTGTGGCCCGGACAATGTAACCGGCGTCATTTTAAAACGGCTTCTCCTGGCATGCTTGATAAAATCATAGACCACCTGCTGAGGCGGGAGATTCATGCGCACACCAGGGACCCAAACACCTTCTCCCTTATCCCTGGCCCAATCAACAATCAAACGTGAAAGCGTGTATAAGAACACCCCTCCCATCACAAGGGCCAGCGCCAAGATAAAATAATGAGATCGACGAACTATATGGGGAATAAATCGATTGGTCATAGTGAACGAATAAACATATAAATTTATTTTTTATTTTTAATTTGCGACTGCGTTAGGAGTGTCGCCGCGCAGCAACCAATTTTTGATTGAAAATCAAAACCATTCTCTTACTTAAAGTTTGTAAATTGCAGGGAAAGGCCAAAATCTTTGGCGCGCAGGAAAGAAATAACCGACTGCAGATCATCTTTCGACCGCCCGCTCACCCTGAGCTGATCGCCCTGGATAGAAGGCGTGACTTTGTATTTTTTGTCCTTAATGGCCCGCACCATTTCTTTGGCCTTGTCAGAGGAAATCCCCTGAATGATTTTGGCGGATTGACGCACAGTGCCGCTCTCAGCAGGCTCCACCTTTTGAAAATCCAGAGACTTAAGAGAAATATTTTGTTTCACAAAACGGCTCTGCAACACATCTATTACGCTTTTTAATTTAAAATCATTGTCAGAAAAAACAGTGATGGCATTGTTTTTCTTGTCCCATTCCAACCGGCTGACGCTCCCTTTAAAATCAAAACGTGTGGCCAGCTCACGATTGGCTGTGTTCACCGCATTGTCCACAGCCTGCAACTCCACCTTTGACACCACATCAAACGAAAAATCCTGAGGCATAGGGGCTCCTTTTTTTAAAACTCCAAATTCCAAGAAACAATAACCAAATAATAACCAATGACCAAAAGACAACGCACGAATAAGGGAATTGCCAATTTAGCATTTTAAATAAATGAGGAGTCGCGGAGTTTTATGGGTTCTTTTCCGGTTATTTTGTAATTGCCCCATTCATGGGGCGCATCTTAGACAGGTTTTAGATCTGAAGAGCCCGATAAATCGGGCAATTACAAAAACACCGCGACCCCTCAAATAAATATTAAATTTTGTTTTGCCTTTTACAATTTAAAATTTGATATGCTAAATTTAATATTCCTTTCCACCTTTCCACCCTTTGCTCTTTGCCGGTTCACACTTCCTTATGGTGGTCTGAAATAATGTCCAGGGCCAGAGGGAGCATCTTCCGCAGCGCATTGAGATTTTCCCTCATGGTTTTGGGATTGCCCGGGAGATTAATAATAAGTGTTTTTTCACGCAGCCCTGATACCCCGCGGGAAAGCCATGACAACAATGATTTTCGTGCGCATGAAGCGCGCATCATTTCAGAAAAGCCAGGCGCTTGCTTTTCAATGACTTCTTTGGTGGCCTCAGGCGTGACATCCGTTGAAGAATATCCGATCCCCCCAATGGTAAAAATAACGTCAATCCCCTGCTCGCACCAATTTTTAAGGCACCGGGCAATGATCCGCTGGTCATCAGGCAGCACACGGTAAGCCCTCACCTGGGCGCCCCACCATTTTTCACAAAGCGCTTTGAGCTGTTCCCCGGCTGTGTCTTTTTTCTGGCCGCGTGACGCCAATGTGGAACAAGTCAAAACCCCCACATGCCACACACTATTTTTGATCTGTTTCTTCATTTGATCCTCATGAGCGATCTTTGGCCTATGTCCTTTTTATGATACTCTATAGACATGGCACAGTCATGATTATTAGTGACTACGCAGGTTTCTGTAATTGCCCGATTTATCGGGCGTATTTCAGATATGGTTTGTAAGCAATTTTAGAAAGTGCCCAATAAATTGGGCAATTACACATAAAACATAAACAACTTGAGTAGTCATGATTATTATAACTAAAAGAAAGGAATTAATAAAATGAATGAAAAGATAGTTTATACAACCGGCGCTGGCGCGCCCTCATCCCAAGAGCCTTTTAAACAGCAAAACCCTGTCCTTGTACGGCTGGAGAAAAGCGGTAGAAAAGGCAAAGCCGTGACCACATTGTCCGGATTCCAAATGCACCCGCAGGGCAAAATTGACCTCCAAAAGAAATTTCAGAAAATGTGTGGTGCCGGCGGCACCATGAAAATGGGCGTCATTGAAATCCAGGGAGACCACAGAAATAAAATTAAAACAGAACTGGAAAAAATGGGGTATAAAGTCAAATTAGGTAATTAGAAATTAAAACACATTGTCGTAGGGGCGGGGCTTGCCCCCGCCCTATTAGATGAAATAATATTATAAATTTATTTAATGATCTGTTAACGAGGGCGGACGCAAGGCCCGCCCCTAGGACAATTTATTTCTTCAATCGCAAATCAAAAATCTAAAATCGAAAATAAAAAACCCTGTCCCCTTTCCGAAAAATAGTCTTCGGGAAAGAAACAGGGTTCTATAAAAGTGGTTCGGTGTTAAATTATCGGCGAACCATTTTGGCTCTGGAAACGTCCCCTTGTTTGTCGAGGAAGTACAAGAAGCCTTTTTCTTTTTTAATGCCCACTTTTGTGACTTTTGTTGGCTTCCCGCCTTTTTTGCCGCCGCGAGCCATTTTTGCACGAGAGATGTCGCCCTGCTTATCGATGAAATACAAGAAACCATCTTCTCTTTTTACGCCTGCTTTAGCCACTTTCTGTGCCATTGGATGTCACCTCTTTCTTTGAGAATTGGTCAAGGTTTTTGACCGACTGCTTAACTTTAGCATTTCCACAAAAAATTGCAAGCCCTATTCCGACGATATTAAAAATTTCAAAAACAGAAATTCTTAATCATATCCCTGCTTGTTATGATCACTTGTTTTTTTTCCATTCCCACATACATGTTGTCTCTGTTTTTCTCTGTGATCTCTGCGTGCTCTGTGGTGATCTGTCATAAAAGAGGGATCTGCGGTTCCTGCGGCGCTGTGATCAAACGTTCGCGCAGCCAGGAGTCAATCACCTCTTTTGAAAAACGGTATTGCCGGCCAATACGGGAAGCCGGGATTTTTTTGTGCCGGATCAAACTGTATATCTTGGATTTGCCAATGCCCAGGTAATCAGACAAATCCCTGATATCCATGACTTCTTTGGCTTCTCTTTTTTCATCTTTGACCATAACGAACCTTCCCCATTAGCCCCTAACCCGGATAAACCGGAAATAACCAAATTCCAAGAAACAATAACCAAATAATAACCAATAACCAAGATACAACAATCAAACAATAGTCAAATTCCAAATCCACTGAATTTAGATAAATGAGGGGTCGCGGAGTTTTTGTAATTGCCCGATTTATCGGGCTCTTCAGAACTAAAACCCATCTAAGATGCGCCCCATGAATGGGGCAATTACAAAATAACCGGAAAAGAACCTATAAAACTCCGCGACCCCTCAGATAAATGAGTCTTTCAAAGACAATGCTAAATGCTAAATGCTAAATGAGTATCTCATTTGCATTTCCGGTTTATCCGTATCCAGGTTAGGTTAATATCTGTCTCTAGTATATAAAGAGCCATTTGCCATGTCAATCCATTTATTACTTTCTTTTGCCATTTAGAATTGATTGAAACCATACTGTGCGGCATGGGCACAGCCAATCCGGTGTGTGTCCAATATAAATGCCTATAACACATCAGAGATTTCCTGCGCTTGGAAATCTCTGATTAAATCATCAAATGTGATCAAATCAATGTTTTCCCAGCGGAGGTATTCCCTTGTCCGATAATGACAGCAGGACTCAAGATCTTTATTCCCGGCTTCCCCTGCCGCTGAAGGCGTACAAGCCAGTTCAGCCACAGTGTACTTTTCATCCACATTGCCGTGATACCAGCCGTCAATAAAATGCGGTGCAAAAACCAGACGGTTTTGGCCCAATTTTTTTGTCAGCATGGCCTCAATATGCTGAGCCGCTTCTTTTTTATAGACATTTTTATAGGTGGTGGCCGACCCCAAGCGCACCATGCGAATGTGGAATTTTTGAGCGGCCTCGCAGGCCAAAGAAAAAAGTTCAGGACGTAAATGAAGATGATGGAGTGAACTGAGCTGCCTGATGGGCAAGCCTGTTGAAATGACATGGCGGATCTGCGATTCCATTTCCTGTATAATATCCGGCACAGGAATTTGCGGGTCTTGATAATGCCATGCCTGAGGAGAGTGTCCTTTTTCTGATCGAAAAAATTTATCCAAATCCAAATGAATGCCAACACTTAGAGAAGCGCAAGAAAAACCAGCCTTTTTTTTCCCTTTTGCACGTTCAAGGCGCACCCATTCCACAGCTTCTTTGAAGGCCCGGCCTGTGGGGAGC
>JANQER010000016.1 GCA_028278255.1 Elusimicrobiota bacterium
GAAGCGCTCTCGTCCTTTAGGATCGGCGCTTTTATTTTATGGACAGACTAACCACGCCTGATAAATCAGGCAGCTACGAAAAACATATGTCAAATACAATTACTGATAAAACGATGATCCTTTTTTCTTGGGCTTTCCCAAAGGCACAACCACCACTGGTTTGCTGCTGACAGGCGGCGCCGGCAACGGCCCCAGCACATGCCGCGACCCGCCAGTCTCGCCGTCTTTAATCATGATCCGCGCCACAGGCGCCAGTTTCTTTTTGTCCTGCGCATATTCCATCAAAACCATTCCCCCCTGAAAAATCTCAGTGACTTTGGCGCGCGTCTCTCCCAACATATCCCCCACAGACACAGTCTGCATTTTCCCGGTTGAAAACCGGATCACAGCTTTGCCTTTAATGGTTTTGATCACTGTCAAATCATTCAATGAGTAACGCTGTGTCTTTTCTTTGGCGCACAACACCCCGGTTAGACTCATTAAAATGACACACAAAATAATTTTTTTCATTGTGGCCCTCATTTTCGAATTATTCATTTCACATCCGTTCCCATTTTGAAATCAGCCATTGAGCGGCTGGTTTGACCACTTTTAGTTTCACTCGCGCGGGATCATCCATTGGCACACCATCTAAAACAGGTGTTATTTCAATCACAGCTTCTATCTTGTCTCCGATTTGATCTACAGATTGGATATCCCTGTCCATTGAAAAAGCACCTGACAAAGCTGCTATCGAACTAAAATCTGTTTGCAAAACAGCTGCCATACCTGTTTTATCTATTGCGCTGTTATACACAAAATCATTTGTTAGACGATCCAAACATCCGTTCAAATTCATTGTTTGGAAAGCATTGATGTAATTGTGTATCAGGGTTTCAATATCAACCCTGTCTGCGCCTTCAACAGAAATTTTCTCTTGGTAAAGAGGCAAAGGGGTCTGTGTCTCATAAAAAGTTTTGTAATACAGAGCCTCCTCTGCTTCTTTTGTTCCTGGAAAATCAGTGATCACTTGATCTAAAGAAGAAAACGCTGCCGTAGAACGTCCCAATTCCCATTGCCATTGTCCCCTGCTGACAAGAGCCTTGGCCCTGAAACGGAAACCAGGCACATCTGCCTGTGTGATATAATCAACGGATTCATTCAATACTTCCGGCGATGCTCTTCCTTTTTGTGCCAATGCTTGTCCCGCATAATAAGCGCTGTATGGCGCAAATAATGATGAAGGATTTGATGTCAAGAAATTCTTCAAATTTTGAATGGTGGTTGTTGATTCAGAATAGTCGTAAATCAAATCCACTGTGTCCTTTTGACTAAAAAGAAGAGATCCTGCAGCTTCCCACACGGGCGCAGAAGAAATCAATACATCTATTTGAGTCATCCAAGTGTTTTGATATTCTGCGCTCAATCCATAATAAACAGCACGAACCGTGTACGTGCCTGCATCAGGAAAAACAAGGTTGTTGGCCTTGAAATCAAAAAGCAGCAATTCTTCTGACACCAGAACTTCTCCCGGGAAAACATTTTTTTGTGGCGGGAAAGTAATGGTTGCATTATAAGGCATATAAATTCTTCGAAACTCATCCGATTTTTCAGATTGAACAAAGACAGCCAAAGTTTGCGATCGACGGCTCATGTCATAGACTGAGAACGCCGCTGTGCTCTGATTCACCAGCTCTGCCCGTGCCGTCACAGGTTCACCCACAATAGGATTTGCCGGTTCAATGCTCAAAGTCAAAAGCATGTCGGGATCCGCAGAGAATGCATTGGCTGACACCAATATCATGCCAAACATAATCAACACAATTGAACATTGTTTTCTATTCATAAATCACCTTCTAATTCGCAGGCTTTGGTCGTCTGCGTATGACATCCAAACTGATTTGTGTAAAATGACTTGCACAGCGTGTTCCTCTTCCTCCAGGGAGTAAATTCAGTGTATCAGGACGTTGAATACAATTAACAGGAGTCGGAGCCCCTGCTGTCGGCTGCATGACGCCTCCACGAGGATCTTGTGCTGTTCTCCGGCCATGCCACGGCCCTGCCATGTTATGCTCAAGTCCAAACTGATGCCCAATTTCATGATTCAGAACCTCCTGATACCGGGATTGTCTGGCAGGCATTCCTGGTCCTGATAGGCCAGGATCCACATTGTTACCCCCGCAGACATTGACTGGTGCGCTGATCCAATCATTGAGGCTTTCATAACCTATCATAACACCGTTCACATTTGCAGCCAGATCAGAAAACCCCCGATATGTGGCTTCAAAATTAGGATCATTATCTTCAATTCGCTCAACTTGATAAACATTCAAAACACTCACAGCCCAAAACCAATTGGTGCTATAGGGCAATTGTCTGGCACCTCTTATTTGTGCTGTATGCTGGGCTGGCTCTGAATTAAGCACAAACGGTGCATTGGGTGTGTCAAAAGCTGTAAAAACCGGAAGAACGAACGCATCATCCCATATGTCTGCCATGCCGCTTGTGTCCGGCTGGGGGACATTGCCTGTGAACCTGTCATCATCAACAAGTTCAAAAGGAATAAGCAAATTCGCGACTCTGATTGACGAATTGGCAGCATTCACACCTGTAATATTCATTATCCCTCCATTCACCATCACAACACCACCCACAAAAGCAGGCCAATTAACAGGATGACCTGCTGTGATATTCAAAAACAAATCAGCTGAATTCCCACCCGTCATTGTAATGCTTGTAATATGTCCGGACATAACCGGAGGCAGAACAATGGTGTTGCTCACAGCCGTAAAAGGAAGCGGGGTAGCTGTGATATTAAAACCAGCCAATCGTTCAAGCATAAACTGGCCGTTTCCGTCGATATTCTGTATAACAGACACGCCAGCCACAGTCATGGTGCTGTTTTCAAATCTGCCCATTCCTATATTGGCTGGAGGAGAATTAAGGTCATTAGAGCCATCTCTGAGATTTGTCGTAACCGTCACCTCCCTGGCAGTGGCTGTGGTGTTAGGGTTCATGTTTGTGATAAAACCCCTGATCACATTTCCTGCCACTGTGCCCATAGAATCTCTTTCCACATGGAGTTTTCGCCAGACAGTCAACACAGGACTGGCATAACGGCGTGGATGGCGAATTTCATTATTGACAGTCGGCACGATAATAAAACCCACCACAGGATGAACGATTCGTAAATTGTCAGCCGGTTGGGCAGGGTTGGCCAAGGGATCATCGTTTCGGAGGGTCGGCAAGAAATCACTGTCTGCATTTCCAACCACACGGAAATTATCTCCAGGCTGCATTGTTGTCATAAAAGTTAATGTGGCGGCTTGTACAGTAAAATTTTGGGTAAGGATCCCTGAATTGGGCGCACCAATCAAATACCCTTCCCTGAAATCAACTCCTGCGACAGTCACAGTTCCACGGTTGTCCTCAAAAAGAGATTCATTGTCTACCGGGGCGACAGCAGAAGTGGGATCATCCACATCAAAAGGACGAAAAGAAACATTAACAGGTTCTAAAGGCGGAAGCGTTAATTCTACCCGAAGATTCACCAATTGAAAGTGAGGTCCAATCACAGGCGGCGCAGGAGGAATGTGAATGAGACGCGCGCCGGGAAACACCCGAACAGCGTTGGTTCCCAGTCCTGAAGGAAAATTCGGGTCAGCGCGAAGGATATTGTCATCATTTTCGCTGTTGGCAATGCCCTGCCAGGTCATGGTGGAAAGGCCAAGCACAGTCAAAGCGACCTCATCCTTTCCAGGGGTCAGTTTGTCGCAGGTCATGCGCAGTTTGGTGTTTTGATGGTGTGTGCTTGTGGAAATCCCTTCCACGTACAAATGCCCCACCCAGCGGTCCCGCACAGTGTCCTTGGTAAAATCCTCTGAAGGGAAGTGCAGCGAACTGCCAAGCGGGAAATGCGTTCTTTTGTCTGCGTGCTTCCAAGCCAAAACATTTGACTTGCCGTCATAGGCATCCACTGTCACGCTCCCGACAGGAAAAAGCGAAGCCGGGTGAATGACCAACTCGAGTTTAACCAGCTCATCATCCCGCGGTGTCACATGGTTATCAGCCAGGCCTGTGTCAAAAAAGCCATCATTGTCATCATTGTCTAGATTCTCAAAGGTTTGAGCCCCCTGGGAAAGTTCCACATTGTCAGGGATAACTGTCTCAGCCCCAAAAAGAGGAGGCCGAAAAATATTCATATCAAGCTTGCCCACTGCCACTGCCGCTCTGGCGTCAGCCCAGAAACCTGAAGGCCAAGTGAAACGTGCCGTGAGACTGGTTGTCCCTGTACTTTGACCGAGAACTGTTCCCTCGCTGGGATGAACTCCAGGGAGAAATGTGACAGTGGCCACATTGGGATCATCGCTGGACCACTCAATAATAGGTGTTGTGCCCTGATTGTCAGGACTGCCTGTGGCACGGGCCGTCTGTGTTTCATTGAGTGAAACAACCACCTCATTGGGATCAACAGTATACGTGTATAGATCAACCAAATCCCCGCGTATTTCAGCAGGGCTTCCTCTGTTGAGAACCGGCTCGGTACGGTAAAGCCTTCCTGATTCAAAAACAGCCCCGCGAAACACCTGACTGACAAAATTATTCCCTGTTTGAGGAACAGCAATCAAAGAACCTGTCCAATTTAACAGGTCAGCCTCGTATATATCTATGTTCTGATAATTGGGATGGTAATCCAATGGCAAAACGCTGAACCATAAAAATTCATCGGCCACAGTCTGGCTGTCAGCGTTCACTTCAATCCCATGATCAGAAGAAACCACCTGCACACCGTATACGGCTTGTTGGATTTCAACAGCTGAGCCTTGAATGACAACAGTGCCGTCCTGCTGAATAACGGCTCTTTGTCCGGCATCTAATGTCACCTGTATTTCACTTAAGGTACCGGCGTGGGTATTGATCCGAGGAAAATTAACCGTGGCATTGGCAGAAACTTCCACCACATTGCGCATGGGTGAAGGCCCCACATGATAAAAAGCCTGATAAACACCATTTCCCATGCTGACAGCAGGGTCTGCATGTCCTCCCCCCTGAAGCGGATTGAAAATCACAACGGCTGATTCTCCTTCATTTTCATCCAATGGCATTGTTTGAACTGTCTCAAGGGACTTGATCGTATAGCAAGGAGGGCCTGGCCAAGAACCACAACCCGGGATACCAGAGTCTTCGAACTCAAAATTGTCAAATATCTTAAAAAGTCTGACTTTCAAAGGCTCATTCAGTCGTGTACCGACTTCAGCCGCATTCAGAGGTTCCCCGCGGTCATTGATGAGTTGAGCCACACTCATGATAAGAGCAGGGGGTATATAGTCATGAGTTCCGTAATTACGATGACCAAGGCTTTGTAAAAGAAAAGTTTGACTCAATGGACCAGAGGGTGAATTGGCCTCAACAAGCACATAAAAATTTGTTTCCACTGTATCGCCAAGAATGGCGTTAACAGAAGCGCCAAACTCAGAGGTCTCCATAAAAATATAGTTGGTCCCGCCGCACTCGCCCAGGATAGGGTTCTGTGAACAAGAAGCGTCAGCTTGATAGATGGTCATGTTCCGTGCGGAAGGAGGTATTGTCCCCGCCCCTATAAGAGTTGCAGGCTGCACTGTGAAAGCAACGCCTGCATTTGACACAGGGTTGTTGTATTGGTCTTCTATCCGCACTTTGAGTGTGCCTGCAAATGTGGCGGCAATGGCTTGATTGCCATCCCCCACAACCTTGACCAAATGGTGGGGATCATCAGGAAATGCAAAAATTTGAAAAGGCTCTTTTAGAAAAATATTACCCCTGGTTCCTCTCACCTGCGCCATGATTATGTTTTGCCCCACACGACTGAGATGAGTGTCATTGGGACGTTTGATGTAAAATGGATTCAGTGAGGTGTCAGTCCCCAATGTGGGGACAGCCTTGGCAATACCCAAATGATCTGTCAATACGTCAACACTGTTGTTCCCGCTGAAATTCCCGCCTCCTCCCAAAATCGTAAAGGTCACAGTGGAGCCGCGAACAGGCTGGCCTGCATCATTTTGAACAAATACAGCGATGGGTTTGTGAAGGACTTGACCGACAATACCTTCTAGATGATTTGTCACTGGAATTAATTTAATGGAAGCGACCAATGAAGGGTCCAAGGCTGCGGGTGGCGTGTGCGGGCTGCTCAAGCTGTTTTTCAAATCCTGCCGCACCCAATCCTCAGGCGACTGGGTGCTGGCGCCGCCGGCAATGCCGCCGGAAATAAAATAACCGGCGCTGCCTGCGTCAAGATCTTGCACAATATACCCAATGCCTGTCCAGTCATTTTGCTGAAAATCCTGCTGCGGGATTACCACTGTCCAGCCCTGCTGAACAGCATTCAGCACATCTGTTTTCACGGTGTCATCTGTTTGCAAGCCGGGCACAATGGCGCCGGCATTGTTTTTATTCACCGTATATATAGGCAGACTGCTGTTCTGCGCCAGTTGAATCAGCTTCACAGCTGACACAGCCTCCACTTCCAAATTGTTTTCCAGCACAGCGCTCTCCAGCCAAGAGCCCATCACGCCAGACAAAACCAGCATGTCTTTGGACATGCCGGCATCCCCTTGGTAAGACACAGGATTATTGATCCTCAAATCAGCATCCACAAACACACCCTGCCATTCAATGGCCTGCGGCTGGCCAAAAAGCATGGTTCTTTTATACATATTCCCTACCATAGTTTGAGACAGCACGGGATAGATGTTTTTCACGCGCACCATATCAGACAATTCATCTTCAGCTGCATTCCATTGCTGCAGATAATCAGAAGCCTGCGCATACAAAAGCTGAGCCCCTGGCTCTTCAGTGTCCTGTGCTGAGATCTCTTCTGAGAGTTCTGATCCAGGCCCAAAAGCCATGGCATAATAACCTCCTGCCACCAAATCATTCTCAATGGAAACAGTTGTTTGAGGACTTATCACATGCATTTGAAACTTGTGCAAATCACCCATTTGTATGGCTGTCTTCCCTGATGTGTGCACAACACCGCCCACTTTTAAAACAGGCCGCACTTTCACCAGATAAGCCGGGGTTTGATCCAAACTGAAAAAAGAATTCACCACCCGATGATCCTCTGTGGTGGCCGGCACATATGACAAAGTGATGCGATGCCCCAACAGTTCTGAGCCGGGGATCATCACATCAAAAGCATTTCCTTCTTCTCCTTCAGCCGCAAAACGCACAAAATGGCGCAAGTTGTCCGGCAAAAAAACAAATTCCGCATGAACCCGGGCAGCATAAGGAAGCGTGCCTGGCAGCAAACTCAATGGATTGGGTTTAATATTTTGACGTGTACCCACAGCCTGTTCATAAGAGACCGTGGGATGCTCAGTGTCCAGATAATCCATGATTTTCTGTCTAAAAAATGCCAAAGGAGAAACACTTTGTATGCCTGACAAATAATCTGCTGCCCATTTCTGTGCATCAAATCCCATCTCATCCAAATAATCATGTCCCAAATCATAGCCCTGTGTTTTTAAACCAGGGTCCAAAGGAATCCACACTTCCCCTTTTTCATCCAGCCGTGCACCTCTGTAATTCTGGTAAGGCACATACACTTCCACCCATATTCTTTGTACGTTGTAATCCCCAGTCTCATTATCTCCTTTAAATGGTATGCCTGCCTGCACCAACACCTGCTGCGCTGTGTCTTTGTCTGGCATCCCTGTCCAGGTGATTATCTGTTCCTCTTTCATCACAGCAGTCCCATGCACATACCGCGCTGCATAGCCTGAAGCGCGCATCAGCGCTATGAGCAATGACGCTTGATCCACGTCATTTCCTGCCTTTTGTTTGAGCGTTTCAAGAGCGCCTTTCATGGACCCATAATAGAATTCTGTCTGAATCTCATTCTGAACAAACTTAAAAATCTTAATGGGATCCTGGTTCAACGCGTGCGCTTTTTCCAGCATGACAGGCGTCAAAGGCACATCAGGTCCGGCTGATGTGTCCTCTGGCACAGGCGCAGGACAAGTCTCATCCAAATAAGCCGGTGTGATCAAAGGCTTGTTCTGTGGAAATTGAGGCGCTAAAGGCAGGGATTTAAATGGGAGCTGCATGGACAACTTCGGACGATACAACGGTGTGGTTTTCTTTTTCAAAGCACGTATCAAAGATTTTAAAGCCTTTTTCGTAGCCCGCTGATTTATCAGCGCCTTTTCCTTGGAAGAAAAAGCAGCTTTTTGAAGAACTTTTTCCATCTTTCTAAGAATCAACCTCATCCCTTTATGCATGGCTGATTCCATACGCGATTGACGTTTCATCACCTCAGCAGACACGCCTGCTGCCAGCAGATTCTGTCGCCTGTCTTTCATCTGTTCACGCCATAAAAGATCCGTGGCTGCCAGATTTTCATATAAGGAAAAAAATTCAGCTAAATATTCTTCTGTATTATTCTGTTTCGGATTTTGGGTGCTGGATTTCGGATTTGCCTTTAATAGTATGCGCTGGGAAATGTCTAAAACAGCTTGAAGATCATGGGAAGTGTTCTTGGCCAAATCCAAAGGATGTCCTGTCCATCCTGGACAAGACAAAACAAGAACAAAGAAAAAACCTAATAAAATCCTCTTCGACATAAAAGCCCTCGGCTGACTTTTGTACGTGTCGATCAAAATTCCTTCTAAACAGATCTTTACATTTGGCTTGTTTATAGGGTTTTGTAATTGCCCGATTCATCGGGCTTATTTCTAAAAGCGCTACGAAAATAAATTAAAACTTGCAACAAATTTATATATAGCTATTTATGAAATAGTTGTATTACGGTATAACAATAGCAAACCCAGAGCCGCCGCACAAGAAAATCAATTAAAATAATTTTAACAATAAAAAAACCCTCCCCCAATCTATTGCCTTAATTGACAAACCGGAAACAAGTTTATAAAACATCAGCGGATCAAGTGTTTTAAATACAATGATCCGCTGATATTTTTATGACCAGAGAGAGCTCTATATGGAAGAATTGACGCTGAAATCCATCTTCAACCGTTTTCCGTACATGAAACAGCCGCATTCTTCAATCAGCGTTATACGCAGGAGGAGATTCTAAATATACATATGATTTATTGGGAGGGATCCCTCAGGGGTCATTACAGATTCCTATACAATTTACGATTACGCGAGGGAGAAAAAGATTACAGAATTCTGAGTTGTTGGGATTTTGCGCTTGGCATTTTAGACATTTCATATTATTACATTTTATGTTTGTCGTGCCCCTTATACCGCATGTCATTAGGCCAATAAGTGTTAATGTATTTCCATTCTCCATTTTCTTTTATCATATTGACTCGGCCAACAGTTAAACGTTCTCCCTTAGCGCCATATGTTTTTTTGCTGGTATTTCTGACAAAAACAACAGCTTTGTTCCTGTCATCAGAATACTTAACTTTTTCGATAAAAAGCTCATCAAGAGTGGGGGCATAAGGTCTTGCTTTTCGGACTTCCCATATGAATTTTGTTCTGCCCATTTTTTTGTATTTTTTGACTTTATACGCTGCGGCAAATTTAAGAACAGTGTTATAATTTGATGATAAATAAGCCTCATTGTATATTTTGAAAACTTCTATGGGAGTCGTTGGCTTTTTGATTTCAGTGTTTACAGGTGGTTCTTTTTTGGATGGTCGTAACCATAAAAATAAAGCTAGACAAATCGCAATGACTATTATAATTTTATTCACTAGCCTATCCTCCAAAATAAGTTAGAGTTTTGATAAATTATTTAATAAATTTAAAAGTAAACGGATATTCATAGAATCTATTATATTTAAAACCATTATAGGCTGCTATACAAATAACTAATGCGAAAAATATAAAAGACGCTACCAAGTAGAACCCCACAAGATGAATTAATGGTATTGAAATTTTTATGCCTTCTGTGTTCATGCTTAACAGAGAGAGAAGCCCGAAATGAACGACGCTTGTTATAATAATGCCTCCTCCTATAGAAACCAAGCCCCAAGTGATCATAAAATTAATAGTCCCCTTTGCATAATAAACCACGAGCGTCGAGGTCTTTTTATACCACCAAATTAACAAAATCAGAATAAAATTGAAAGGTCCCAGCAAAATGCACGTAAAAAAGCTTAGAGGGCAAAGCATGGCCCATATATTGGCATCCGGGTCATCTTCGGGGACGGTCTCCTGATGAGGTGTGACATGAGTGAATCTGAGTTTTTCACCACATCTTATGCAATGTTCTGAAGTCGAATCAACGTGTGAAAAACATTGAGGACACTGTATTGTGCAGATTCTTTTTTCTTTGGATGTGGTGAGTGTAACAGGGGACTTCTCTTTTGCAGCAGAAGACATCCTTGAGAAACCAAAAATCAGAAAACCAAGCACACCTGTTTCAAAACAAGTGAGCATCAAAGGCTGGCTCATCAAGGGATAGATGGATAGTAAATTTTTTTTAGTGTCCAGAAGCAATAAAAAAACAGCCAAATGTGCTACTATCCACCACCATGCTTTGCTTTTAATCCATCTGCGTAAAATGAACCATTGTGAAATGACAAGAAACGCATAAGGTGAAATCTTTATTAAATAGGGAATATTTTTAGTAACCGCAACAGAAGGTTTTGTCATATGATTCGCAATCAATAGGATCCCAATCATAAAAGGAAGGGCGCTTAAGCCCCAGATCAAACCATTCTTGACCCAACGGTTTAGGACGCATCCTTGAACAACAAACACACTGGACTGCAATATGCCCACAACACAAATATACACCCATAAGTCGCCTTCAAAAAATTTAACAAAGGGCGTTTTTGTAAAAATCAAGTTCATGCCATATCGGGTTCCATAGACAATCACAATCCATGCAATGGAAAACGCAGCCCAGTTCTGAGTTTTAAGAAATTGATCTTGGGGTTGATACGCAACATTCATAAGCATAAGAGTTCTTCTCTTTACACCATTTTTAAAATTCGACGGTTATAGATTAACCCTTGCCATTCGACTTTGCGTATATCCTGTGGGAAGGAGTTATGTTATAATTATATTATAACATTATGAAGAGAGTTGTATGATGTTGCTAAAAAAAGGTGCCGCGACAATATTTGGGCTTGCAATCGTTGTTTTATCAACAGGAACTATTGTTTTTTCTAAAAAACAAGCAGATGGAAAAAACACAGATCTTGCTATTAGTCGTCATATCAAATCAATAAAAAAAGTAAAAAACGAAAAACGCCTGGAATTGATGGAAAAAATAATCGAGCTTGGGCCAAGGGAAAAGCATAGGGTTTTATTAGAAACACTTTTAAAAGATCCTGATATGAATATCAGGTTTATTGCTGCCCGCATTTTAGTGGCTATTGACTCTGTTCAGCAAACAGAACCCCAAGAAACATTTCCTGCTTCCCCCCCAAAAAACAATAAAAAAACCAACGTGAGCCGCCAAGAGATCGATGAAGGCTGGGATGTGCAGGAATGTCGAAAAATCTGGAATGAATTTTCTCAGGCAATTGCAACTGACAACAGAATTGTCGCTGATAGATATCTTGTTTTCCAATTGAGCTCGACTGTTGGAGGGCTCTATGATTTTCATGAAGAGCGTTATCCGGATCGAGTTAAAAATGATGCAAAGAGCAAATTAGGTCTGCCTAAACCCAAAGTGCGCAGAGATTATCTAGAATTTGAAACAAATACAGATAGAACAGTAGTTTTTGAGTACGATTTTAAACAAAAGAAGTGGCTTATTTTGCACTTTTAAGTGCATATAGGGGATACTGGCATATAGACAGCTTGACATTCACATAGCGGCAATTACATTTTTGTTTAAACGACTTTTTCAGCTGCTTGGAAACAGAGGGCAGTACAATCAGTCACACAAAAAAAACCCTCCCCCAATCTATTTCCTTGAGGGAGGGTTTGATTCAATGATTGTCAATGGTTATGCTTTATTGGCTGACCCCAGAACCTTCTCGTTCTTTTCAATGATCAGCTTTTCCAATTCTTCGCGGGCCGGGCCCAGGTATTTGCGCGGGTCAAATTCAGCAGGTTTATCTGCAAAAGTCTTCCGGATCGCGGCTGTCACTGCCAGACGCCCGTCTGAATCAATATTCACCTTGCACACAGAAGACGTGGCTGCGCGGCGCAATTGTTCTTCCGGAATCCCCACAGCGGCTTCCAATTTTCCGCCGTTCTGGTTGATCATGTCCACATACTTTGGCATCACTGAACTGGCGCCATGCAGCACAATGGAAAAACCAGGAATGCGTTTTTCAATTTCCTCTAAAATATCAAAACGAAGAGGCGGCGGCACCAAAACCCCGGTTTTGGGATCTTTTGTACATTGGGCTGGCTTAAATTTATACGCCCCATGTGAGGTCCCAATAGAAATGGCCAAAGAATCCACGCCTGTTTTCTTCACAAAATCTTCCACCTGTTCAGGCTGCGTATAAACGGATTTGGCTGCGACCACATCATCCTCTATACCGGCCAGAACCCCCAGCTCACCTTCCACTGTCACATCATTTTTATGGGCATATTCCACCACTTGTTTTGTCAATTCAATATTCTTCTCATAAGCATGATGAGACCCATCAATCATCACAGAAGAAAAACCACTCTCTATACAAGACTTGGCCAATTCAAACGTGTCCCCATGGTCCAAATGCAATGCAACAGGCATATTGTATCCGGCATTGCGGGCCATTTTCACAGCGCCTTCTGCCATGTACTGCAAAAGCGTCTGATTCGCATATTTCCGCGCCCCGCTGGACACCTGAATAATCACCGGCGACTTGGATTTGCCGCACCCATTGATAATGGCTTGCAATTGCTCCATATTATTAAAATTATAAGCCGGAATCGCATATTTGCCTTCCATTGCCTTTTTAAACATATCTCTCGTGTTCGAAAGACCCAGATCTTTATAACTCACCATAACAATTTTTCCTCCATCGTAAGATATTGAGGGTCTAGTATATCAGAATCCCCCCTCCTGACACAAACGATTTTTACTTGATTTTTACTTGACCCATAATGCGTTTGTTTTTGGATTTACAATCATAGCAAACAGAAACCACACTCAACGCCATAGCACATACTAGTTAGGGCTTACTGAAAAACCCATAGCTCTTTGAAATACCGTCGATAAAATGAGATAATAAGGTCAAATCCCGGGAGAAAAGTGCACGAAAAAACGAAGAAGACGCTAAAAAATCGTGCACTTTAAACCGAAAAAATTCTCCTTTATTTCCTTCTCCCGATTTCACGGGAGAAGGTGCCCGAAGGGCGGATGAGGGGAGGTTTCAAAGGAGGCGACCTTGTATCAAAAACGTGATCGACAAACGAAAACATTATTTCCCGAGCTGTTTCCACTGGGCGGAGCCCTACGAGAAGACAATAGATGGATCAAATTATCAAGACTGATTCCGTGGGAAGAGCTGGAAACAGTTTATGAAAAATATTTTTCAAAAAAAGAAGGGCGTCCGGCGAAAGACAGCCGGCTGATGTGCGGGCTTCTGATCGTCAAGCACTGGGAAGGATACAGTGACGTGCGTGTGGTGGAAGAATTTCTGGAAAACCCGTATGTGCAGGCGCTGTGCGGTTATGAAACATTTGTAACGGTTAATGTTCTGCATCCAAGCCTGTTGACGAAAACACGGAAACGTTTGGGGAAAGAATTTTTCAAAAAGTTTGAGGAAGAAGTATTGGGGGTGTTGATCAAGAAGCGGATTGTGCGCGGGAAAGGACATTTTTTGGATGCGACGGTGATTCCGGCGAATATTACGCATCCGACGGACACCAAGATATTGAACCGGTGTCGGGAATGGGTGGTTGAAGTCATCGGCCAATTTCGAAAGAAAGCGAATATCGTCAAAAAGATACGGACGTATTGCCGAGTGGCGAAGAAGGCGTATTTCAACTTTCAAAAAAAGCGGAAGAAAACGAAAGCGCAAATACACAAGATGCGGGGGTATCTGCTCCGGAAGCTTCGGCGAAATGTGCGGCAATTGGAAGAAATGCTAAAAGGATACGGGCGAAAACTGAAGGGCTGGGAAAGAGAATTTATCCGAACCCGCCTGAAAATGGTCAAACAAATCTACGAGCAGCAGCGGGAATTATGGAAAACCAAAGGGCGATCGATTAAAGAACGAGTCGTCAGTTTGCATTTGCCGCACATACGACCAATTGTTCGAGGAAAAGATGGAAAGCCGACAGAATTTGGACCGAAGGCATTGTTAAGTTGGGTGGACGGGATCTGTTTTCTGGATTTGCTTGGGTTTGAGAATTACAACGAAGGTGGACATCTTTTAGAGAGCTTAAAAAAATACCGGGAACGCTTTAAAAAATGGCCAAAGGATTCAACGGGAGACGGGATATTCGGGACACGGGCCAACCGGGAGTTATTACAGAGGTTAAAGATTCGGGGTGGATTTAAGGCTTTGGGCCGGGCAAGTCAAAAACAGACAAACCGGCAGTGGCTTAAAAAACAGCAGAAAAGGCGGGGAAGTCTGATGGAAGGGATCATTGGGCACGGCAAAAACAATTTTGGATTAGACAAAATCTTGTATCGGATGGCGGGTGGTGAAGAGATGTGGATTCGGATGGGATTGCTGAGTATGAATCTGAACACGGCGATCAAGAGAATCTAAAAGCACTTCCCCTCATCCGGCCTTCGGCCACCTTCTCCCGTGTTACCGGGAGAAGGGAAAGAAGGGAGATTTTTAATTTTTTTAGATCAGGGACTTTTTCAGTAGGCCCTGGTTAGACCCATTTAAAAAGCTGGGTAAAAAATCTTAAAAAGCGCCGATAAATCGGCAAGCTACAATCACTCATTTTAAAGATGTCGGACCACTAGCCCAAAATCTTCAGTTGAACGATATTGCCGTCGATCATAGCTGTTCAAAAAAGTGAAACTGAAAATTTTCCCGCAGGGCTCGGAATGTGGCCGCGCTGCGGCCATGTTCCGAGGGGGGAACCCAGGGCGTAGCCCTCCTCCCTTCCGACAAACAGGGACCATGCTTAGCAGCATGGTGAGCGC
>JANQER010000129.1 GCA_028278255.1 Elusimicrobiota bacterium
AACAGCTGCCGGCTTCTCACGCGAAAGACGCAGACAAAAATCTTTGTCACGCACTTCAAGCTCCACAAGATCTTCTGATAACACCAGATCCTGGAAATGTTTAAGATCTTCCGGACCAAGAATTTTTGGCACAGCGCCTGATGAACCATTGGGTTTAGTATCGGACAAGAGAAACTCCTAACCCGGATAAACCGGAAATGTAAATTCTGAATTGCAAATTTAGCATATTGAATTTAGCATTTAACATTTCTAAAAACTTTAAATGCTTCACACTGCTCAATGCTAAAATGCTAAATGAGTCTTATTTCTTGTTTTATAGTCCATAACGGACTATTACTGTTTTTAAAAACTTCTTCTGCGGAATCCGCCGCGGTCTCCCCCTCCGAAACGGCCGCCGCCTCTGCCGCCGCGGTTGAATCCGCCTTCACGTCTTTGCGGGCGTGGTGTGTCCAGTTCTGAGCCTGGTTTGATCACAGCTTTTCTGGACAGGTTGACGCGGCCTTGATTGTCAATTTCTATACATTTGACTTCCATGTCATCACCCACATTGGCCACATCTTCTACTTTTTCCACGCGCTCCACATCCAACTGTGAAATATGCACCAATCCGTCTTTACCGGGAAGAACTTCAACAAAAGCACCCAAATGCGGCATCACACGCACCACTTTGCCTTTGTATATTTTACCAACCACCACTTCAGCTGTGCAAGCCTCAATCATGGATTTGGCTGTGTTCATGGATTCCCCATCAGCACTGGTCACATACACTTTGCCGTCATCTTCCACATCCACATTCGCGCCTGACTCTTCGATGATGCGCCGAATATTTTTGCCGCCAGGTCCAATCAAAGCGCCTATTTTGTCAACAGGAATTTGAATGGTTTCGATTCTTGGGGCATGCACTGATAGCTCAGGCTTTGGCGTGCTGATGGCTTTGTTCATTATGTCCAATAAAAACAAACGCGCTCGTTTGGCCTGTTCCAAAGCTTGTTTCATAATATCAATGGAAATTCCTTCGATTTTGATGTCCATTTGAAGCGCTGTCACGCCATCTGTTGTGCCAGCCACTTTAAAGTCCATATCCCCTAAGTGATCTTCCATGCCCATGATGTCCGTGAGAACAGCCATTTTGTCGCCTTCTTTAATAAGCCCCATGGCAATACCAGCCACAGGTTTTTTAAGCGGCACACCAGCATCAAAAAGAGCCAAAGACCCGCCGCAAATTGATGCCATAGAAGAAGAACCATTGGATTCTAAAATATCAGATACAATCCGAATGGTATAGGGAAAATCATCTTCAGAAGGAAGCATAGGACGGACGGCGCGGCGCGCCAAAGCGCCGTGTCCGATTTCTCGCCGGCCAGGACCGCGCTCAGGTTTGGGCTCGCCTGTGCTGAAACCAGGGAAATTATAATGCAGCATGAATCTTTCCTTAAATTCCCCTGTTAATTCATCCATGATTTGCTGGTCAGACGGAGAACCCAATGTGACAGTGGCCAACGCTTGAGTTTGGCCTCTGGTGAAAAGAGCTGATCCATGCACACGCGGCAACACAGCTGTTTCAATCGAAATAGGCCGAATGTCTTCAAACCCGCGACCGTCTGTTCTTTTGTTTTCATCCAGCACCAATTTGCGCGCTTCTTCGTATTCAATGTTTTCAAGAAGCGTTGAAATGGTTTTTTCTTCCTCAGGGAATGCGTCAGCCAGTTGTGTTTTGACATCATTCTTGATGTCAGAAACCATGTTTTCTCGTGCTGATTTTTCTGCCACGCGCACAGCATCTTTAAATTTGGCACGTGCCAATTCGTCAACGCGTTTGGTTAAATCTTCTTTCACTTCAGGCGCTGGAACCTGTTTTTTGGCTTTGCCCACTTTCTGCGCCAGTTCCATCTGTAAATCACACAAACGATTGATTTCCTGCTGCGCCAAAGACAATGCTTGTAAAAAGAGATCTTCAGAGAGTTCATTGCTGCCTGATTCCACCATTAAAATCGCGTCTTTTTTCCCAGCCACAATCAGATCCAAGGAGCTTTCTTTTTGTTCTTCAATGGTTGGATTTAAGACAAACTGGTCATTGAGTCTTCCCACACGCACAGCACCGACAGGACCGGCCCATGGAATATCAGAGACAGACAAAGCCACGCTGGCCCCTATCATAAAAGGAATGTCTGTGTCATTGCTGGCATCAGAAGACATGGCAATACCGGCAATTTGTACATCCAAACGCATATGTTCAGGAAATAAAGGACGGATAGACCGGTCAGCCAAACGACTGGTTAATATTTCTTTGTCACGGGCTTTTCCTTCTCGTTTGAAAAAACCGCCTGGAATGC
>JANQER010000158.1 GCA_028278255.1 Elusimicrobiota bacterium
TTGAGAATGGCCGAACAGTAAGAGCCGTATGAATCGAGAGACTCATGTACGGATCTGTGAGAGCCTGGAGGTGAGATCCCTCTGGGCCACTCGACCCTATGGTGGAGTGTTTTGAGGAGTTGGTTTTTTTTGCGGGGTTGATGCATTTTTGTCAGATTCCTGCGATGAAGTTTTTGGGGTCCATCTTGCTGAGCTGGCGGGAGGAGATTGTCAAGCTAAAGGAAATCAATCAGGCCATTCTCAAAACAATGGGGCAGGGGATTATGATTGTGGTTTTGGGTATGGGGTTGATGGTGGTCATTTGTCATGAGCAAGTGGCTGGAACAGATCCTCTTGGCCGGGCGTTTTGTGGGTTTTTGGCGTTTTTTTGGACGCATCGTTTGTGTGTGCAGATTTTTGTGTATTCCAAGATATTTCCGAAAAATAGACTGGGTCGATTAAGCCATTTGGGCTTGTCATTGATCTTTTTGATCAAAGCAAGCATTTTCAGCCTGGTTTTTATTGCGCGATTTTTTGTTTGACCAGCCATCCTGCCAAGACACCAGTGTGTTTTTTTAGGGAAAAGAAGGCGGCATTTGTTATGAAAGGCCTGTGGATATGTGGATATGTTTGTGGGTAAATGCAAAAACAGGTGAAATTCATGGTTTTTCATTGTGTGCCAGCAGTTGTTGGATTGGGTGTGGGAGGTTTTAAGGGTAGTCTTTTCTAGTCTGATTGTTTTTGACCTTGTGGATATCTTTTTGAAATGTGGAAATGTCTGTGGATAAGTGTGAAAAAGCGAAAAAAATGACATTTTAGCATTAAAACTTATGGTACAGCGTGAGGTCTTTGTAGTTGGTTTATTAGGCGCTTCTTCTGAAAGTTTATAAACAATTTTAAAAAACGCCCAATAAATTGGGCAATTACAAAAACACCATGCTTTGGTGCTAAAACGCCCAATAAATTGGGCAATTACAAAAACATCATGCTTTGGTGAGAAAGTGTCATTATAATGCATTTTTGGGCCAGTGACTATGAATTTTTCAGAAGCTGTTCAGCGTTTTGCTATTTATTTGCGGGGAGAGCGGAATGCTTCCCCTTCCACCATGAGAGCTTATCGGACGGACCTCTTGGATTTCACGGCTTTTGTTGAAAAACAGAATCCTGGCTTATCTCCTGAGAAATGCGATCGTTTGATTCTGCGAAACTATTTTTTTCATCTGCAGTCTCAGGATTTTGAGCGAAACACTTTGCTGCGCAAACATGCTTCTCTTCGGTCATTTTTTGGTTTTCTTCAAAGGGAAGGCATTATTTCTCAGACGCCTTTTCAGTTCTTGGGTTCTTTGAAAAAAGAAAAACACATCCCGCATGTTCTTTCCGAGAAAGAAATGCTGGAATTGCTGGATGCGCCTTTTATCAGCGGCCCGGGCAAGAGAAAGAGGAAAAATGTTTTGCGCGATAAGGCTGTTTTGGAGATGTTGTATTCGGCCGGGGTGCGGGTGGAGGAATTGTCT
>JANQER010000186.1 GCA_028278255.1 Elusimicrobiota bacterium
ATTTGTTCCGTATTCAAGTCACGCCTGAACCCGTGCGACGTGCGCCTTTGATCATGAAAGCAGAGAAATCCGATGATGTGTCAGCCGCTGATATGGTGAACAGGCCGGCAGGCAACGGCCCTTTGTTGAAAACCGCGCGTGTGCCCGGCGCTTCCGCCCCGTCCGTCTCTATGCCGGAAGTGAAAAAGATCGGACGCAATGACCCCTGCCCTTGCGGAAGCGGCAAAAAATATAAGAAGTGCTGTGGAAAATAATTTTTAAATCTTAAAATTTGTGATTGAATGGTGGATTGAGGTGAGTTATAATGTTTTATGAGGTTATTTGAGTTGCCTTATATATTGCTTCGCAAAAGAGGATAAAATGAGTCCTGTTGTTTTGGAAAGAGTTTCAAAAGAGCTCAATATAACGCTTGATGAATTGACGCAAAGGAGCCTTTTGGCTTATCTTGAGCATGAACTGCGTTTGGCCGAAGAAGATATAGCGGATATCAGAGACAAATATTTTATTGCTTCTAGGCCGGAACTTGAAAAAAAGATAAAAGAAAAGGTTGTTCAGAGCCATCCGGCCTGGGAAGATCTGATCCTTTGGGAAAACACAGAACAGTTGATTGGAAAATTAAAAAAAACCATAGAGTCGATTTCCTGACGATATGATTGATATATACCCTGAATTAATTCATATCGCAGAGTCTCTTTATAAAGATATTGTCAGTTCCTGCAAAATTATTCAGAAACGCACCATAGGCACAGCTAAAATCCGTTTTATTATAATCAACAATACTTTTTTAGATGTATGGGTCAGTTCGACAGGCAAATACTCTTATCATTGGGAACAACGTGCCCGGTGCGGTAAAATTTATAGACATGACAATGCGCCGGATCATCCGCACATTGACACATTTCCCAAACATCTTCATGATGGTGATGAAAAAAATATCCAGCCAAGTTATATTGATGATAATCCTTTAAAAGCGATTGAGCAAATCCTTGATACCATCAGAAAATCTGTCCTCTAAAAATATAGTCAAACTTTTTTCCCTGAAAACAATGACTTTCTGGGGTCTGCTTGTTTCTTGTGTTTTTTATGTTTTATGTTTCCCCAAATGGAATCTCGGGTTTTTGGCCTGGGTGGCATTTGTTCCTTGCCTGCTGATCATTCCTCAATATTCATTCAAAAAATCTTTTTTTACTGCGTTGTTGATTGGATTTCTGGCCAATTTAGGAACGCTTTACTGGGTTTATCCTGTTTGCCGGTGGGGCGGGGTGAATGTTTTTGTGAGCGGTTTGGCTTTGTTGGCTCTTTCGGTTTATATGGCTTTGTACTGGGGAGCGTTTGGGGTAGTTGTTCGATACGGGGAATGCTTGTCAGAGGCATGGCGTCCTTTTTTTTATGCAGCAGGCTGGGTGGTTTTGGAGTTTGTTCGTGCGCACGTGTTCACTGGTTTTCCTTGGCTTCTTTTCGGATATGCGCAATGGCCATACCCTTGGGTCTTGTCTCTTTCTGAAATCGGCGGGCCGTATATTATTTCGTTTTTGCTAATGCTTTTTAATGGAATGGTTTTTGTCCTTGTTAAAAATATGAGCAAAGGGTCTGGGCAGGTGAGGCAAAAAATATTGCCATCTGGTTTGTTTTTTGTTGTGTTGTTGCTGCTCAATTTTTTTCTTTATGTGAGGCCGCTTAAATCAACAGGGCCTGCGGTGTCAGTGGCTATTATTCAGGGGAATATTGATCAATACAAGAAATGGGACGCGTCTTATGAAGAGGATATTGTCAAAGCTTATTCTGAATTGACTTTGAAGGCCGGACAAGAAAAAGTGGATCTTATTGTGTGGCCGGAAACAGCTGTGCCGGGATGGGTCCCGAATGATAGGCGGTATATGGACTGGCTGAGTGCGTTGTCCAAAGAAGCAGGCTCTTTTTTGCTTGTGGGCGCTGTGAGCCGTCAGGAAAGAAAGGATTATAATGCGGCTTTTCTTTTTTCTCCTGCAGGTGATCTGTCGGGTCAGCATTTAAAGCAGCATTTGGTGCCATTTGGGGAGTATGTGCCATTTCAGTGGTTCTTCGGGCGTTTCACAGATGTGCTGAACGCGCTGGGCACATTTGATTCTTCAGATCAAAGCACGGTTTTAAAAACAGGGAAAACATATTTAGGGGTGAATATTTGTTTTGAAGATTTGTTCCCTTCTTTGGTGAGTGATTTTGTGAAACAAGGCGCTGAGATGAATGTCAATATCACCAATGACGGCTGGTATAAAAAAACAGCAGCTGCAGAGCAGCATTTTATAGCCAATGTTTTTCGTGCCGTTGAAACCCGCACATGGATGATACGGGCGGCCAATACAGGGGTGTCAGGTTTTATTGACCCGCATGGACAAGTGGCGGCCAGGAGCTCTTTGATGACGCCAGGGGTGATTTATGGAAAACCCCAGCCCATGTCCGGCATGACTTTTTATACGCGGTTTGGGGATGTTTTTGGCTGGGCCTGTTTGTTGTTTGTTTTTTTGTTTTTGTTAAAGAAATTTGATCGTATTTTAAATTTCAAATTTTAATATATTGACTTTTTAATTAGTTGTATATATTATTTTATCACTATGGAAGAAATAAAATTACATCTTGTTCGTGTTAAAGATTCTCTTGACCAGATCAGGAGGTTTCTTTGACTTTGATGGCAAACAGAAAAGAGTAAAAGAACTAGAGTCTGTTGCTGCACAGCCTGCCTTTTGGGACAATCCACAAGAAGCGCAAAAAGTAATGAAAGAAACCAATGCCCTGCGAAGTGTTATTGATCAATTGGGCAAAATGACCAGTCAATGGCAGGATCTTCAAGCGCATTTTGAGTTGGCCCGGGAAGCGGATGATGCCAAGGAATACCAAGAAGTGTCTCACGGTTTGATTTGTATTGAGAAACTCATTCATGATCTGTCCATGAAGACAAAACTGTCAGGGGACATGGATCGAAACCATGCGCTTTTGTCCTTGCATGCCGGAGCCGGCGGCACTGAATCTTGTGATTGGGTGGATATTCTCTTGCGTATGTATCAGCGCTGGGCTGAGTCCAAGGGGTTTTCATGGGAAATTATGGACATACTGCCGGGAGAAGAGGCAGGGATCAAGCGTGTGATTCTTTTGGTGAAAGGGGAATATGCCTATGGTTTTTTGCAGTCAGAAACCGGGGTGCATCGTTTGGTGCGTGTGTCCCCTTTTGACAGCAATGCCAGGCGTCATACGTCATTTGCGGCTTGTGATGTTTTGCCGGAAGTGGATGACAATATTGAGATTGATGTGAAAGAATCGGATCTGCGGATTGATACTTACCGGGCCGGCGGACATGGCGGACAGCACGTGAATAAGACGGATTCAGCGGTGCGCATCACACATTTGCCCACAGGTGTGGTGGTGCAATGCCAGAATGAACGGTCCCAGTTTAAAAACAAGGCCATGTGCATGAAGATGTTGAAGTCCAAACTGTATGATTTGGAACTGGAAAAACAGCGGGCTTCCGCGGAAAAGCATTATGATGCCAAAGGCGATATTGCCTGGGGCAATCAGATTCGTTCTTATGTGTTTATGCCGTATCAGCTGGTGAAAGACACGCGCACAGGGCATGAGTCATCACAGGTGTCTGCGGTGATTGATGGGGATTTGGATGGTTTTATTCATTCTTATTTGGAATGGAAGCTAAATAGTTCCCGGTGAAAAACGCATGGTTTTTGTAATTGCCCGATTTATCGGGCGTTTTTGATGCATTATAATGTTTTAAAGAGCCCAATAAATTGGGCAATTACAGTTTTTCACCGGAAGATAAATAAGATAAAATAATATAGGTGGATTCAAAAAAGTTTTGTTTCGGATTTCGAATTTTGAATTTTTAAGGTTAGAAACAGTTTATGGCAAAGATTCTGATCGCTGAAGATGATGCGGATTTGGCTGAACTGATTACGTTTTTGTTGAAAACAAACGGTCATGTTGTTGAAACCGCTTTTGATGGTGAGACCGCATTAAAGTATATTTATTCTGAAAAACCGGATTTGATTGTTGTGGATCTGATGATGCCTGTGGTGGACGGCTATTCAATGATTCAGACTTTGTTGCGTCATGAGGAATTGGCCAAAATTCCAGTCATTATTGTGTCTTCAAAGCCGCGTATTTCAACGGCTATTGCATCATCAAAAAATGTGGCTTCTTGTTTGATTAAACCTTTCAAGGCTGAAGATTTGTATGCAGAGATAAAATCAGCCCTTGAAAAATAGGCAGGCGTTCATGGCAAAAATATTGGTTGTTGAAGATGAAGTGGATTTGGTTGACTTGGTGACTTTTATTTTGGAAAGAGATAAACATTCAATTGTGAGCGTTTATGACGGTGAATTGGCTTTTCAGTCGGTTATTCGGGAAAAGCCTGATCTGATCTTAATGGACATTATGCTGCCAAAAGTCGATGGCTATTCTATTGTGAACCGTTTGGCTTCTGACCCGGCATGTGCTGATATCCCCGTTATTGTCTTGACCGCCAAAACCGGACTGGAAGATGTTTTGTCCGCCTGCAAAAATGTGGTCAAATATATCATTAAGCCGTTTGATGCCCGTCTTTTGCGGAAAACAGTGCAAAAAGCACTGAGTCAGAAAGGCTGATCCGGAAACCTGCAGCCTAAAAAATAAAAAGTGTCGAATTGCTTTTTGGAATTTGGTTGTTTCCGGTTCATTCGGTTTAGAATTTAGGATTTGTTTTTTATATGACTTATTGTTGAGGTGACTTTATGACAGCATCATCTGTTTCTGCGTCGTTTGAAGAGTTGGTTGCGCAGCGGCGCGCGAAGCTTCAGGCATTTCGTGACAGCGGAGTCAATCCGTTTCCAGCCAAGTTTGAATTCACTCACTTGGCTTTGCGCGTAAAAGAAAAATATGAGAGTTTGGGAAAAGAGGAAGTGTCTTCTGACACGGTATGCGTGGCAGGTCGTTTGGTGACGCGGCGTGATATGGGCAAAGCGTCTTTTGCTCATCTTCAGGATAGGTCAGGGAAAATTCAGATTTATTTGCGGAAAGATGAATTGGGGGAAGTGTCTTATTTGCCGTTTAAGGATCAGGTGGATTTAGGGGATATTTTGGGTGTGACTGGCACCCCGTTTCGGACCAAAACCGGCGAGGTCACCATACGCGCGAAATCCTGGGTTTTTTTGAGTAAGGCGCTGCGGCCGCCGCCTGAGAAATTTCATGGGATGACAGATGTGGATGTACGTTATCGTCGGCGGGAGGTGGATCTTTTTTCAAATGAGGAGGTCAGAAAGAGGTTTTTACAGCGTCAAAAAATTGTGTCAATCATGCGCCGGGTTTTGGAAGACAAAGGATTTATTGAAGTGGAGACACCGATGATGCAAGCAGTGCCAGGAGGGGCTGCTGCCAAGCCTTTTATGACCCATCATGAGGCTTTGGATATGGACTTGTATTTGCGGATAGCGCCAGAGCTTTTTTTGAAAAGGCTTTTGGTGGGGGGCCTGGACAGGGTGTATGAAATCGGCCGGGCTTTTCGCAATGAGGGAATTGACACCAGGCACAATCCTGAGTTCACGATTTT
>JANQER010000198.1 GCA_028278255.1 Elusimicrobiota bacterium
ACCTCTTTTTTTTGAAAATGATGCGTCTTGTGCGGCTTGGGGCGCCTATCATATAGAATTAAAACAATCTTCAAAAAATCTTGTGGTGTTGACTTTGGGCACCGGCGTGGGAGGGGGACTCATATTAAATGGCCGGCTATACACCGGCCGCAATGGATCAGCCGGAGAACTGGGACACATCACAATTGACCCCAAAGGCCGCCCTTGCGGCTGCGGCAATCGCGGCTGTTTAGAAACTTATATGGGAGGGCGTTATTTGGTTGAAGCAGGTCAAAAAGAACTCTCAAGAATGAACAAAAAGTCCTGCGCATTTTTGACTCCCAAAAAACTCTACACAGACGCACAAAAAGGCCAAAAATATGCCTGCCAAATATGGGAACAAGCAGGCACAGCCCTGGGAATTGCCTGTGCGGATTTCATCAACATATTCAATCCGGACACACTGCTGTTGTGCGGCGGAGTCGCAGCCGCTTCTCCTGTTTTTCTCCCGTTTGCACGAAAAGAAATCAATCAACGGACGTTTCTCTCCTCCCGCAAATCCGTACAAATCACCGTGTCTTCCAAAAACCACCACTTAGGCGTTATTGGCGCTGCATTGCTGGTTTAATCTCAATGCGGTTTAGATAAGCGTAGTTGCCCGATTTATCGGGCTCTTTAAAACAAATAAATGCGCTAAAAGCGCCCCATAAATGGGGCAATTACGAAAATCAGGCTTATCTAAACCGCATTGGGTTTAATCTAATCATCTTCACTTAAAAGGCAGATAGACTACAGCGGGCAAACACACAGAGTGGCCCCTTCGAAAACATGAACAGAATGGGTTGTCAGAAAGGTTATAAAAAAGTATGATTTTTCGATACAAATTTGTGGTTTTTACGGTGTCGATAATTTGTGCCGAGGTAGCTCAACTGGCAGAGCAATCGCTTCGTAAGCGATAGGTTGTGGATTCGACTTCCATCCTCGGCTTTGTTTTATAAATTGTGGAAGTCGAAGACTTCCGAGCGCGCTAGCGTAAGTGTCTCAGGGGAGAGACCATCCTCGGCTTATTTTTATATTTTTACCGCAGAGCGCGCAGAGAACACGGAGAAAGACAGATAAAAATTTTTAATAGGAAAGGCAATGATATGGAAAAAAGCAGGCAGGAATAAATGAAAAAAAAAGTTTTTTGTCTTTTGGGTGTTTTGATGTTTAATTGTGGACATGTTTTTCCTGCAGGAAAGACTGGTTTTGCTTTTCTCAATTCTTTTTCATTTGCGCGTACAGCGGCAATGGCAGATGCGCGAACTGCTATGGTGGGTGATATCTCTATGATTTCCGCCAATCCGGCCGGGATGGCGCATATCAAATCCAATGTCATCTCTGTTCAGCATATGAGCCATTTTCAAGACATGGTTTTTGACCATATGGCTTTTGTCAGACCCAGCTTAAGGGGGGCATGGGGGATTCATGTGGGCGTACACAGCGTTAAAGGAATCACAAAAACCCAATATGATTCCTCTGCAGCAGACAGATTCATCAAAACAGGTCAGTTAAAAGCAGGGAGCCAATTTGTGGCTTTGTCTTATGGCTATCGGGAAAGAAGAAGCTTGGCTTTAGGCGGCACTGCTAAATTAATTAAAGAAGATCTGGATGGGGAATCCGCTATGACCGTTGCCATTGACTGTGGGGCCATCTACCGGGTAAATCATTTTTGGCGTGTGGCCGGTGTTGTCCAAAATGCCGGGCCTGCGGCAAAATTCATAGATGAAAAATTCTATCCGCCGGCACGCGCCAAAATAGGCATATTCAATGCGCCTGAAAGATGGATGGAATGGGAAATGGGTTGTGTCTACAACTTATATGGTGACCCGGAGCTTTTAATAGGCGGAGAGCTGAACTGGGCTCAGACTGGTTTTGTGCGCTCTGGTTACAAATATTTTTTAAAAAAAAACGATCTTGGGTCTTTGGAGGGGCTGACCTTTGGTCTGGGTTTTGTGTGGCATCCCATGGCGCTGGATTATGCCTATTTACCATTCGGTGATATGGGACAGTCACACAAAATATCATTCACCTGGCGGTTTAAATAAAGAGTCGTAGGGGCGGGCTTTGTGTCCGCCCTTTTTAGGCGACATTTTCGACAATATCTAATCAATTGATCTATTATAAATCATTTGTCTGACAGGGCGGACACAAGGCCCGCCCCTACGACAATGAATATACGAATTATTATGGGAAATAATAATACAAATCAAACCTATTCACCTTTGGGCTCTGTTTTTTCCCGTTTGGTGGCGCATCTCCTTCCTGTGACATACTTTTTGGTCACTATTTCTTTTTACTTACGGACATACGATTCTGCGCAAATCAAAATCACAATCACACAAATAGGGTGCAGCTTTATTATCTGTCTGTGGATGGCACAGCTGGTCTTTGAAAAAAGATGGCCGTTTCAAAAAAAAGATCTTATCTTTGTGGCGCCGTTTTTGGCTTTTTTGGCGTCTGGGGTGGTCTCCTTTATGCAGTCCTCATTTATGCCGGGCAGCGTGGATGAATTTATTCGCCGCGTTCTCTATTCTTTTATGGGGATCATTGTGATTTTGGAGTTTCGCGGTTGGGACAGGCATCGGCGTTTGCTGCGGTGGCTTCTGGCGGCTTTTGGTGTGGTGGTGTTTTACGGATTTATACAATATTTTGACACGCGTCTTTTCCCAAAGGGATCTGAAATTTCCGTTGACCCGTTTCTCTGGCGGCACGCTTTTGGCATGAGGCCGTTTTCCACATTTGGGAATCCGAATTTTTTCGGAAACTTTCTGGTGATTATAACGCCTATTATATTGGCGATTTATTTGAGAAGTCAGGGGAAATTAAATCGGCCGTATTTATTAATAGTGTTGATATCTCTGGTGGTTGTTTTAACTGATAAACTTTTTATCGGTTATTTCGGCGGAGTGGATGCTTCATCTCGCTTGTGGATACAGATAGGATTATTGGTCAATATTTCAGCTTGCGTTTTCCTGGTTTGGTTTAAATCGCCTTCAGCCTCAGCTTCAGGCATGCTGCTTTTTTGGGGCGCCATGTTCTTGAATCTTTATGCCACTGAAACCAAAGGCGCTTGGCTTGGTTTTTTAGGCTCTTTGACAGGCGTCACTCTTTTGGCAGGTTTTTTCCTTGTGAGGAGGCCGGGTAAAAAAGTATCGGCTGGATTAATAGGTGTGGTGGCTCTCACACTCTTGATCGGCGTCGGAGTCGTCGGCTATTATGCTTCCCAAAGAATGCAATCTGTCAGTTTTCGCACTTTTACATGGATTGCCACATGGGAAATGATCCGTAAGCAGCCTTTATTGGGCACAGGAATAGGCAGCTTTAAATGGGGTTATCCGGCTTACCGGCGTCCGGAAATCATACTCCTTGAGGCCAAATCAAATACTGAAACAGATCACGCGGAAGATGAATATTTAGAAGTATGGTATGACGAAGGTCTTATTGGATTCGGCCTGTTCCTCTGGCTGATCGTGAGTGTCAGTGTTTTGGGTGTGATGGCTCTAATCCGTCTCACAAAACAGGAGACGCGCGGACCTCCTGACAATCAGCCTATTCAACATGTTGAAAAAGTATATAGTTTGGTGGCCTATCTTGGCGCCTGGTGGGGTGCGTTGCTCCATTGGTTTGTAGACGTGTCTGTGCGGTTTGTGTCTTCAGGCATATATTCTATGCTTTTGCCGGGCATGGTGGTCAGCCTTGTGCGCAATGACAATATGCCTTTTCGGCAAGATCATGTCACAAAAACAGATCCCTGGATACGGGCTTGCGTGCCTGTGTTTTGGTTTATTGTTTTATTGCTATTAAACATTTCTCCCGTCATCTCATTTTTTTCAGGCGTCGGGCTCTGGCTTCTGGGAGAACTTTTGGAGCTTCGCTTAACGCCTGAATCTGATGCAGCAGAAAGCAGTCCTTTGCCAAGAGCCGATCAAACTGCAAAGCTTTATTCATTCAAGCACTTCATATCTGAGATTTGTCATTCTCCTTTCAGGCTCCTGTTTTCTATGGCTTTCTTTGCCTTATTTGTTTATGGTTTTCAGATCTTTCATGGCTTTTTTAAAGCGGATGTGATGCACAACAAAGGCATTTTTTTCTCTAGACAGCAAGTGTGGCAAAAATCTTCTGAATTTAACGATAAGGTTAAGGAGTTTTCTCCGGACATTCAAGAAGACTATGAGAAAATTGGCGGGGCTTTGGAACATTATGAGAAAGTGATTGAATTGAATCCTTTTTTCCCCATGGCCAAATATTTTATTGGAAATGTCAAAAATGATTGGGGATCAAGGGTGTTGGCCAGTGCGTTCCAATATAAACAGAAGGGGGATACGCAAAAGGCTTTACAAGAAAAACAAAGAGCTGAAAAAATATGGAAGGAATCCCTTTCTGTCTATTCGGATTTGAAAAATTTTGCGCCCAATTATGTTCAAGTGCATCATCAGACGGCTTTGGTTTGTTTAAAATTGGGGGATATGGAAATGAAATGGGGAAATTTGGCCAAGCGCGACGAGTATTGGGATGAGGCGTTAAAATATTTTGATCTGTACCATCAACTGGACCCTGTGTTTCCACCCAATTACTACAGAAAAGCTTATGTGCATTTAATGCGCGACGATTTTGAAAAGGCAGAACAAGAATATCTCGGGGCCCTTGAATACAATATGGACAACGTGGTCAACAGGAGATATCACAATAGAAATATGGAAACATATACCAATTTGGGGCAAGTCATTCTTCGTCAAATCAACAAAACACATGACAAGCCAGGGGTTCTTCTCTCCAATGAAACCAATGAATTTAAAAAGGCAGAAAGATATCTGATGGCTGCTCAGGTTCAAGCGGAAAAGGCTTATGGCAGACAGGGATGCGCCGATAAGGCTTTAAAATCCTTGGCCAGCTTGTACAACAGCGCAGGCATGCGGCCGGCTGCTCTGGAAATATGGAAAAAACTCCGTCTTTTAAAACCGGATGATCCTGATGTGCGTCGTGTGTTTCCGCAGTCTCAAAAAAACATCCAATGACAGATTCCAATGGCAACCTTCATTATCCCCGGCGCACTCTTTACGGGATAGCCGCGTTTTTGCATGTGATCTGTCCTCTCCTGTTTTTCACTGATTTAACGCGCAATCCTTATGTGACTCAAATCTCCATTCTTTATTGTGGTTTATACGGCGCTGTGATTTTCTTTGTTGTCTATGCTTTTGTTCGCGGAAAAGTGTCTGTTGTGCACACGTCTCTGGATATGCCATTGATCTTTTTTTTCTTTGTGGCATTGCTGTCCTTGTTTTTTTCCTGGGTGGATCACCCGCTGTTCAGACTTTCAATCATCAACGAAGGTTTGCGTGTCACATTGTTTTTACTGGTGAATTGTTTGATTGTTTTCTGGCATGCCTCGCAGCTCCGCGAGGAGCATTTAAATGTATTTCTTCGCCATTTGATGCTGGGGGTAGGTGTAGTGGCTGCTGGATACGGCATTCTTCAGTATGTGGGGATTGAATTGATTTGGCCCAAGGCTCTCAACCCTTACAATGGCCGTCCTGTGTCTACTTTTGGCAATCCCAACTTCCTTTCTTCTTATCTGGTTGTGCTGCTGCCATTGGTTTTATGGGAATTTCTTTTAACAAAAAACACAACAAAAAAAATGTTTTGGGGAATTGTTTTTTTGCTTTATATATCAGCCATTGTTTGTACCATGACGCGTTCGTCATGGATAGGCGCTGCAGTGTCTGTGGGATTGTTTTTGTTTTTTTTCAGAGAGCAGGTGTTGACACATAGGCGTTGGATTGCAGGGATATTGTCTTTAGCTCTTATACTGATATTATTTTGGCCCGGCAGTCCTTTGTCGGGAAAGGCTGTGCGGCCTTTGGAGCGGCTGTGGGAATTGGTGCACGGCATCACAGCGGACAAGACATATGGTTCCTGGCACCAGAGGCTCATGATTTGGTCTTGTGCCTGGGATATGATCAAAGAACGTCCTCTTTTTGGCAAAGGATGGGGATGTTTTGAATTGTTTTATCCTTTTTATCAAGGGGGGTATTTGTCAGATGAAGTGTTCCGTGGATTTCGCACGCATGCCAACAATGCGCACAATGTCATTCTTGAAATTTGGGCTCAAACCGGCTTTGTGGGGTTAGGGCTTTTTTTATCAACGGGCGTTTTGTTTTTCAAATCCGTGTATCAAAGGATGTCTTCTTTGTCAGAGCAGAAAACATTTTATCTGCGGGCTGGTGTCTGCGGAGTGGCAGGCATGATGGCGGACAATTTTTTTGGGAATGTCTCTCTTTTTTTTGCGGTACCTGCATTTTTATTTTTCTGGATCATGGGGTCAGTGGCGGGCGCTGCGTCGCCTCCAACGCCCAAAACATATACGGTGCGCGGTCCGTGGGCGTGGGGAATTGGAACGCTTGTGATTGTTTTGTGTTTTTCAGGCGTGGTCAGGGCTTGGCATCATTGGCGCGCTGATATTTGTTTTTTTCAAGGATTTAAATATGCCAAAAAAGGAGACTTGAGAAAAACCATTGAATGGACGGAAAAGTCATTTGGCTTCAGGCAAAATTATGTGGACAACAACTATGAAATGGCCAACGCCTATTCAAAACGTGCCAGATGGGCGAAAGGAAAAAAATTAAAACAAGAATCCGCGCGCTTGTTTGAAAAAGCTGTTTTGGCTTATGACGCGGCTTTGGCTTCCAATGCCGGGTATGATGAGATACATTTCAACCGGGCTTCAGCTTTATTGGAATTGGGACGAATGGATGATGCTGTGTCAGGTTACCGTTTATCACTGCTCATTAACCCATTGTCTTTAGAGGGGTATAGGGCATTGGGAAGCATATATCTGCAAAACCAAAAATACAGGACTCAGGCTGTTGGTCATTTTCAGCAAGCTGTTTTCTATTATCCGCGTGACATTGCTTTTTGGAACAATTTAGGTGCTTGTTTGAGCCATACAGGAAAAAACGAAGAAGCGCTTAAGGCCTATGCCAAATCATTTCGCTTGGATTTTCAAAACAGGATGGCATTGAGCAATCTGAAAAGAGTTTTGGCTGTGCTTGGACGAAAAGATCATCCTTTGTTGCTGATTCCGAATTTGCTTGCACAAACCATACAGCATGTGACTGAAGAAAAATGGGATGAAGCGCTTCAATCAGCAGAGCTGTTAAACAAATGCGCGCCTGAAAATGCCCGTCCTTTTCTCATGATGGCTGATATTTATGCCAAACGGGGGGACAATGTCAAAGCCATTGACCACTACAAAAAGTTTTTATTGCTGGAGCCCGGGCATCGCGCCGGCCGTGTGAACATGGGAAAAGTGTATGTCCGCATGAACAAAAAACAGGAAGCACGTGATGTTTTAACAAAATTACTCAAAGAATATCCCGAAGACATAGAGGTGCAAAGAATCCTCGACTCAATCAAAAGAAGGAGCTGAAAAGATTTATGTTTGAATTGATCAAACGTCTCAAATCACAATCTGCACAAGAAGAAAAACCAATAGAACTTCCGTTTTTTCAATGGCCGGGTCTGAAAGAGTTGTTTTCATGGCGGATTTTAAAAGGTCTTCGTTCACGTCTTTTGGGCTTTTTGGCGCTCAGCCTCATTATCCCGCCACTGGTTATTGGCACGCTGGTGATTGTGACGGTCCGCAATGCCACTACGCAGGCTTCCTTGAGAGAACAAAAAGAAGTGGCCAGTCGCATTGGAGACCGTGTGGCTGGTTATGTGGACAATGTCAAGAAAGTCCTGATGACAATGGATTCTCAGGGTCGTTTTGCTCAGATCAGTCTTCAAGAGCAGGAAGTGGCTATACGCGAACTGTTGAGGAATTATCCTGATTTAATGGAATGTTCCGTGCTGAACCAAGCAGGCCGGGAGACAATCAAGGTGATGCGCAAAAACAATAAAATCTTTTTATCCGAAAAATTGGTCAATCGTTCTTTTCGGGAAGAGTTTGGTCAGGCCCTGCAGGGTGAATTTTATATAGGACCTGTTTTTTTCACCAGCCGGGAACGAATTCCCCAAATGTTTGTGTCTGTTTCTCTCGGGAAAGATAAAGGGGTTCTTCTGGCGCGTCTGTCTTTGGACAACATTTGGCGGATGATCTGTGAAGTCACCATTGCACAAACAGGTTATGCCTATGTGGTGAATCCCAAGGGGACATTGATAGCGCACCCTGACCGGGAGCGCGTTTTGTCTCATGAAAACAGGGAGTCAGTGCCTATCGTTCAAAAGTTTTTAGAGCATCGAAACAATGCCTCAATTAATCATCTGATTTTTAAGGCTCAGGATGGCGCCATGATTTTATCGGTTTACCATTATATTCGGAATTTGAACTGGGGTGTCATCATAGAAGTTCCTCTGGAAGAGATCCTCAAAAACACAAAATCTTTGCAGCGGCATGTGGCGGCCATGGCCATTGTTTTTTCTGTTGTTTTTTTGGTCATGGGTCTTTTTTTGGTGCGGAAAATATTACAGCCGTTTGGCGTTTTTCATGAAGGGGTGCATCGTATCGGCAAAGGGGATTTTTCCCAGCGGGTCAATATCAATACCGGCGATGAAATCCAAACTCTTGCCGAAGAAGTGAATGGAATGGCGCAATCCCTGGAGACCTTGGAACAAACCAAACGGGACTTGATGCATATGATTGTTCATGATTTAAAAAGTCCTCTGTCCAGTGTGTTGGGGAGCGTGGATTATGTCCTTCATATGGCCAAAGACACATTGAGCCCTGAACAAAAAAAATTACTCACTCTTGGGCTAAAATCCGGGAAGGATCTGCTGCGCATGATTCAAAATCTGCTGGATTTGGCCAAAATGGAAGAAGGGAAACTTGACACAAGAAAAGAAAATTTTTCTCTTTTGGAATTGGCAGCCCAATGTGTAGATGATTTAGAGGCCAGTATATTAAGAGAAAATAAGATGATCAGCGTAGAAGTACCCAAAAATCTCCCAAAAGCTTGGGCTGACAGGGATTTAATCCATCGTGTTCTGGCCAATCTCTTAACGAATGCTTTAAAACACACAACAAAGGGGGCTGAAATTTCCATTCAGGCGGATCTGTCGCAGGACGCTCATGCTCTTCTTCTCATTGTCAGAGACAATGGCGAAGGCATACCCAAAGAATTTCAAGAAAAAATATTTGATAAATTCGGGCAGGCTGAAGCCAAAAAGCAAAATTTTCGAGTGGGCACTGGCTTGGGTTTAACCTTTTGCCGGCTGGCAGTGGAAGCGCATGAGGGACGTATTTGGGTGGAATCAGAGGAAGGCATCGGAAGCGCCTTTTTTGTTCAATTGCCTTTGCCGCAGTCTGCGTGAAACCTTCCTAAGTTACTATATAAAAACTATTAAATTTTAATAACAAATTAGCCTATAATTGCTATAATAACGTTTATTTATTAAATAATGAAGTTGTTTTAGTGTTATAAAGTTTTAATATCATTAAATATATAAATAATTGTCATATATTCACTGATAAATACAAAATTGAAGGGAGAAACAAAATGACATCTGTTGCGGGTGGTAAAGATCTTGATCAGTTATGTGTCAATACAATACGTTTTTTGTCTGTGGATGCTGTTGAAAAGGCCAAATCAGGCCATCCTGGTGCGCCAATGGAAGCAGCGCCTCTTGGATATGTGCTTTGGACACAACTCCTAAAGCACAATCCGCTCAATCCTCAATGGCCTAATCGCGACAGGTTTGTTCTGTCAGCAGGACACGCCTCCATGTTGCTTTACAGCCTTCTTCACCTCACAGGATATGACCTCTCCTTAGAGGACATCAAAAACTTTCGTCAATGGGGAAGCAAGACCCCAGGCCATCCTGAATATGGAAAAACCCCGGGAGTCGAGATGACAACTGGTCCTTTGGGTCAAGGGTTTGCCACTGGCGTGGGCATGGCCATAGCTGAGAGATTCTTGGGTGAGAAATTCAATAAACCTGGTTTGCCTCTTGTGGATTATTTGACCTATGCTTTTGTGAGTGACGGAGACATAATGGAAGGGATTTCAAGCGAATCCGCTTCTATAGCCGGTCATTTAAGATTGGGTAAACTCAAATATGTCTACTTAGATAATCGTATTACGATTGAGGGCAGTACTGAATTGACCTTTTCAGAGGATGTGCAAAAGCGTTTTGAATCATACGGATGGGAGGTGCTACGTGTTAATGATGCCAATGACCTTCCCGAAGTTCAAAAAGCATTTGAGGCGGCGCGCAGGCAAACCGAGCGCCCTACTCTCATCATTGTCCGGACACATATAGGGTTTGGCAGCCCCAATAAGCAAGACAGTGCAGAGAGCCATGGAGCACCTTTGGGCGCTGAAGAAGTTGTTCTCACCAAAAAAGCTTTGGGCTGGCCATTGGACCCTGCTTTTCATGTCCCGTCTGAAGTTCTTAAAAAAATGAGAGGCGTGTCAGATATGGGCGCAGCTTCTGAAAAAAAATGGCAGGAAATCTTGGCCAAATACAAAAAAGCATATCCGGATCTGGCCAAACAATGGGAATCATTGCAAAAAAGTCCATTGTCTGAGGGGTGGCAAAAAAACCTTCCCAAATTCAAAGCCGGAGACAAAGCAGCCACACGTCAGGCCTCTGGGAAAGTCATCAATGCGCTTGCACCTGTTTTACCGACTTTGATCGGCGGCTCAGCTGATTTGGGCCCTTCAAACGTGACCGTAATAGAAAAAGCCGGCGATTTAAGTGCAGACAATTCTTCAGGACGCAATTTACATTTTGGCGTGCGTGAGCACGCCATGGGCGCTATTTTGAACGGAATGGCCTTGAATCCGGCATTCATTCCTTTTGGCGGCACATTTTTTATTTTTTCAGACTACATGCGTCCGGCCATTCGTCTTTCCTCTTTGATGGGATTGGGTGTGATTCATATCATGACTCATGACAGCGTTGGCGTAGGAGAAGACGGGCCCACGCATCAGCCAGTGGAACATTTGGCCTCATTGCGGGCCATTCCCAATTTGGTTGTTCTGCGTCCGGCTGATGCCACTGAAACAGCAGTGGCTTGGAGAATTGCTGTTGAACGACGGGGTGCCCCAACAGTTTTAGTTCTCACGCGGCAAAAAGTCCCTGTATTGGATAGATCTCAATTGGCCTCAGAAGAAGGCGTGGCCAAAGGCGCTTATGTTATTTCAGCTGCACAAGACAAAAAACCACAGGTGATTCTCATGGCCACAGGGTCTGAAGTGCATCTGGCGCTTCACTCACAGGAAAAATTATCACAGAAGGGGATCTCTGCCCGCATTGTCAGCATGCCAAGTTGGGAATTGTTTGAAGAACAGACGCCCCAATACAAAGAAGAAGTTCTTCCTGCCACGATTCGTGCGCGTGTGGTGATTGAAGCCGGCTGTGGCATGGGATGGTCACGCTATGCAGGACCTCAAGGGGCTTTGGTGACCTTGGATCATTTTGGCTCTTCAGCGCCGGGGGATGTGATCATGGAAAAGTTCGGTTTTCATACGGACAACATCGTGAACAAAG
>JANQER010000203.1 GCA_028278255.1 Elusimicrobiota bacterium
GGTAATAGAATTCCCTGTCAAAGGCGGGGCGCCTCGCGTGAATGTGGAGGACAATAAGAAAGAAGTGTTGGTGTCTGCTGAACTGCCTGGTGTGGATGAGAAGGACATTGATGTGACTGTGACAGAGGATACAGTCACCATTCAAGGTGAGACAAAGCAGGAAAAGGAGGAAAAGGAAACAAATTATTTTCGTCAGGAGAGAACCTATGGGTCTTTTGCCAGAACCATTGGCTTGCCTGCGGAAATTGACAAAGACAAGGCAGAGGCTGTTTTTAAAAAGGGTGTGCTGACCCTGACCCTGCCCAAAACGCAGCGTGCACAAGAGGCTGCCAAAAAACTGACTGTGAAAGCAGCTTAAAGTGTGCTGTCATCATCCCGGAAGATTAGGCCTGATCTTCCGGGATGCCTCATGGGAAATCCTGAACACTTGGGATCGGTTGTCCAAGTCTTGCGCATTTGAGAACTGGTGATTTCAATGCCAAGATGATATATCGTTAATATTGTTAAGTCACCTCCGTCCCCTATTAATACATAGAATAGATATTACAATAATATTGCAATATCTATAGTATTATATTGCAATATAAAATTAATGCATTTATGGCCCCAGTCCGTGTGTTTTGTGTTGAAATCTATATGATTTTAGCGTAGAATATTATTATGTCAACCGCTAATATTCATGAATATTATTGGAGGTGTTGCTATGTTTAAGAGGGGACTGATTTTACCTGAACAACCCAAAAACAGTATGTTCTTGTGGGGGCCAAGACAAACAGGAAAGACAACGCTTTTAAAGAGCAGATACCCTGAGGCATTTCGTGTTGATTTGCTTAAAAGTGACCTATTAATGAAGTACTTACAAAAACCGGATTTATTCAGAGAAGATATATCAGCATTGCCTCTTTCTCAGTTGGTTATTGTTGATGAGGTTCAAAAAGCGCCTGTTTTGCTTGATGAAATACATTATTTAATTCAAGAGCAAAACCGTGTTTTTATTTTGTGCGGATCAAGTGCACGAAAACTCCGGAGAGGACATGCCAATTTGCTGGGCGGAAGAGCTGTTCGCTATGAGCTTTTGGGATTGACCTCGGATGAATTGGATACGGATTTTAATTTGGGGCGTTTCCTGAATACCGGACCAATTCCAAATCATTATTTACATGAGACACCTGAGCTGGCTCTCAGGAGTTATGTGGAAGACTATTTGCGAGAGGAAATTCTCCAGGAAGGCTTGGTGCGGCGTTTGCCTGTTTTTTCTGATTTTT
>JANQER010000213.1 GCA_028278255.1 Elusimicrobiota bacterium
TGCCAATAGTATTTTTGGCTGTTAACACCAGATGAGAACCAGCTGCATAAATATGAGATTCATTGAGATTTAAAATTGATCCATCACAGGCCGTGAAACGTACCCAGCCATCGCCAGCGCCGTCTTGGTTGTACCCCGAAGACACGTACACATCAGCGCTTTGTTGAATATCCGCGTTGTCGCCATACACCCGGATATCCACATATCCATTGTCAATGGCATTCACATCATAGGACAGGTTAAATGTGTTAATGCATTCAAAAATAAAATGTGCGGCTTGCATAGGGCCTGGCACATCAATCTCTTCTGAAATCACGCGCAAGCCGGTCAGACCCATATCATAGTCCACAGTAAATGTCACATTCCCGCCAAATTCCTTAATCTCTGATTCACCCACCAGAGTATTAATCACAGCATTTTTACTGATCAAAGTCTGGCGTTCTATGCCGCTGTTATAATTCACGATTTCCCGGCCATTCACTGTTTGATATAAATTAAGATGAACCGGCACATGAGCCAGTTTTTGCCTAAAAATAATTTCATCAAAAGACCCGCTTTGATCATTGATATTAATAATACCGGGCGCTTTGGTGGAATCCGCCCTGTATAGGGTCACATGGTACGTGTCATTGCCGCCGGTATCCGTGATATTTATGGTTCTTTCAGGAAAATCTTTGACATAGATATTGTCAGTGCCTTGTCCCAAAATCAATGTCACGACCTCTGCGCGGCCGGCATTGGTTTCATCCAAGATTTCAATGTCATCAGATTCCCTGTTATAGGAAAACACTTTCACGCCGCGGCTGGTGATTTCCACTTCCAAGTTTGTGTGCCGAACGCCTGAATAATCCAGAACCACCTCCCCGTCTCTGTCACTGAACCGGTCCAAACCATAGCCGTCTGCAAAAACATACGTGTCACTTCCGGATCCGCCCCTTAAGCTGTCAGCCCCAATGCCGCCGTTCAACACATCATTCCCGTCATTACCTGACAATTTATCGTCCCCTTGCCCGCCAATCAGGACATCAGCCCCGGCGCCGCCCACCAATGTGTCATCGTCTTTGCCGCCGCGCAGGGTCACCGGACCCACCGCTTTGCTGGCGTCCAAATAATCTTGTCCGGGGCCGCCGTCCAAAAGGCCGCCTCTTTCACCGGCAATGAGCTTGTCTTTGCCGTCTCCGCCGGTAAACAGCACCTCCACATCAAATAATTTGGAGGCATCCAACACATCATCGCCTTTGCCGCCATCTGCCACCACGCGGCTAATGCCTCTGAACAATTGCACCCACATGTTGTCCAGAATGACAAGCACCTCACCGTTCCGGCCGGACAGTTTGACATTTTCACTCATATCAATCTCGCCTTTATACGGCAGGAAATATTTCCGGCCGGCTGACCTGGACCCGGTGTTGATGTACAAGGTATCACCCACTTTATTCCCGAGTATGGGTTTCACAAAAGGGGCATTGTACCGGGCTTCAAAAATCGTGATCTCAGGGGTTTCCCATTCCAACCGGATCTTGAAAATCCAAAATCCTATTTCAAGAAAGAAATTAAACACCAATCCCATGCGCGTGTTCACATTAAACAAATTCCCCATGGGCAAAGGCGAGGCATCCGGGCCGTCATACGTCCACATGGTGATCATTTCACTGATGCGGATTTTGCCGTCTGTTTCAAAAAACGTGCCTTTTTCAATCCATTGGCCATTCACCTCTTCCATCCATATCTGCTCAGCGTTTTGACGGTTTCCGTTGGTCACTTCTCTGATCTTGGGCACGCCAATGTCCTGCAGATCAAAACCCAGCTCAAACTTAAAAGTCACGCCCATGCCGGCCGTCAGGATTTTGGCCACGCTCACAGCGCCTGAAAATCCCAGAGCCGCCTTAAACCCAAACTCATTCTTTTCCTCGCCGCCAGTGCCTTCAATGCGTTTCCTTTTCAATCCCTCTCCTTCGTATTCGGGCAATGTCCAGTCAGCAATAAAGAAACCGTCAAACACCCACCAAGGTTCTTTGGTTTCAAAAGCCTTGCGAATGCCGTACGTGTCATACCCAAAGGCCAGGTCTGCATACGCGCTGAACCCGCCGTTCACATAAATCTTGATGCACAATGGCGTGGGGCCCAAAGGCGGGCCAATGGTGAGCAATTCAAAATTAAAATCAAAGCCGAATTCCAGCAAAGGAAAATCCAGGGTAAACAACGTGGCGTCACCGCCCATGAGCAGCTGCGCCCAATTGCCAATATCAAACAAATACCCTAAAAACTCAAATTCAAATTTGTCATCTTTTTCCTCAGCGTTTTTGTCAATCTTCGGGTCTTTAAGCATGCTGTCCAAACCATTGAGCAGGTTTTTGGGCAGCCCAAAATTCACTGAATCTTTTAAAGCCCATTCCCATTTAACGTCGCCTGTGCCCAAGCCTGTCACATGCCCCAGCACCACCACCCCGTCTGCATGGCGTTCCAGCTCTGCAATGGTGCGGGTCACAGTCATGGCTGTTTTCACTGCATACACAAAGGCCCAATTCACAGGCTTTTTGCCTTGGGAAATTAAAATCAAATTAATAATACCCATGAGATTGGGATCAATGTCCCCGCCTCTGAATATTTTATCCATCATGGGAATTTCAGCAGTGAGCACATCAATAATGGGCTTGAAGGGCATTAAAATATTATCAATGGTTTTGGCAATAGGCGCCAAAAAGTCCGTGAGCATGCTGTCCAGCTTGATGCCCACATTCCGCAGCTCAATCACAGGGTCGCTTGCCCCGTTGTGCACAGACCAGTCCCAGCGCAGAATAAAATTCGCATGCAGACCCGGGACGCCTTTCACATACGCCACATCCAGGGTCATGTCAAAATTCAAGGCAGCTGTGACCCCAAAATCCACTTCAAAAATCTCCTCAACAGGCGAGGAAAACATATGGTCAATGGTGAGCCGACCTTTGTCATTGCCTTTGATGTCCAGGGTAAACAGCCCTGACACGCCGCCGGGCTGAAAACCGGGCCTGTCCGGGTCGCTGTCTTCATCAATCACTGTGGCCCGGAAAAACAAGAGTGTGCCTTGTGCGGTGAAACGGGTTTTGATATTCGGGTCCAAAGGCGCGCCGTCCAGAAACGCGGTAATTTCCAATTCCACTTCAGGATTGCCCGGATCTGTGAGGTCATTGGTGGTGAGATAAAAACCGTCTTTGAGGCTGATGCCGATTCCCAGATCAAATGACCAGGCAATCTCAATGGCAAACCCGCCGTCAATATCCAAAGCCAGGCCAGGCAAATCAAAGGCCAAAGGAATGTCCACGCCCAGGACCTGAAACACGCCGCCCAAGGTCAGGTCCAGCTGAACCGCATCAGCGTTTTCAGGCACATCTTCTCCGGGGAACCAATACATGGCCAGCATGAGTGCATCAAAAATAGTTTGTTTGTCAGTGCCTGAATAATCCAGATCCAAGTCAGCAGGGTCAGACAAATCATAGAGGGCCGGCAAAAACATGCCGGCATTATCTATATAAAGACCTTGCAAGGCTGTCCACAACACATCAATATCCTCCTGCGCCCAGCCTGTAAAAGCCATGAGTTCATCAGGCGTTGTGAGGCCGATCAAATGCCCCTGCGCATCATACCACCCGATCTGAATGTCATTGATGTCCACTGCCCCATTGCCTGTGCGGTCCCTGATAATGTGCAGATTGCCCGGCCCAAACACGTCATACACAATCTGCCTGAACATTTCTATGGCCTTGCCTTTGCCTTGAAGCTTTTCCCGGATTTCAGCCAACAGACCGCAGCGCATGTCCCGAATAAAGTGCGCGGCATAAGCAAATTTCTCGCCCACCAAAGGGATATTCACAGCCAGGTTGGAGCCCAAAATATTTTCAATCTGCCCCAGGGTCATATCCACGCCGTCCAATATAAAGCCCGGGTCATTCAACAGGCTGAGCACGCTGAAATTCTCAAAATATTCTTTGACCTCGGCCACCATGTCTTTGATGACTTCAATCTCTTCCCAAATATTCGGAAAATCAAAATCAAACGGCAAAACAGCCGACAAGGCATTGCCAGACGCGATTTCTTTTAAGTAATCCAGCATGCCGCCAAAAGAAGTATTGGTTTTGATTTGCAAGGGACTTTGAAACACGTGCCGGCCAAAGAAAGGAATCTCTGCATACACAGGCAGGCATATATCAAAATGGCCGTTCATGTTCACAGGAAACAGAGCCAGCAGTTCTTCAGGGGTCATGCTGTTCAAGACTGTTAAGTCCATGACCAATTGATCGCTGGCATACTGGGCGTTTTTCAATACCTCAAATATTTGGTCTGGATGAGCAAAAGCATCCGGCAGGTTCATGTCAGTGTCATGGCACATGATCCTGAACGCATTGGTCACTGTCCAGCCATTGTCCATGGCTTGAATCAAGCCATTCTGTTCCAGCCAAGACAGAAGAGCATTCACATCCAGACCCTGTATGTCTTCAAAATCCTGCGCTGTGATGGGTGTGTCTTGCACAAACAAAGACAATATAAAATTCGCAAAATCCGCGCGATTTTCTGGATTGGCCTGCTCAGGATTGGTGTCTTTGTTTTGATCCCTGTCCACATTCACATACCCGTCTGTCACACCCACGCCCAATCCCAAAACTTTAAAATACAATTCCAGATCAGCGCCCAAGACCTTGACCCCGGCCTCAAAACGCGTGCCCATGTCATCCAGGGTGGTGCCGGGATCACCCGGCGTATAATCATTTAAAAAGAAAACCGGGCCCTGGTCTTGATCCCGAAAATCAATGCCCATGGACAATACCATGTCCACAAAAGCGCGCACATCAATATTGCCGCCGGTGCCGATGCTCAGAACATCCGTGAGATTGTCAAACCCATCCAAGGCCCGGGCTGAAGACGAATCATTCAAAAACTGTCCCAAGTCAAAATTAAACGCGCATTTGTCTTCAAAAATCTTTCTGAAACGCAGGTCCATTTCCAATACTTTGCCATTCAACCTCATTTCAAACTGTTCATCCTCTAATCCAAAAATCTCTTCAATCAATGACTCCACCTCTTGGATCACTGCTGCGGGATCGCCGGCTGCCTCTTCAAGCCTGTCAGTAATCTCTTGCACAAAATCCACCAAATCACTGAGAGACCTGTTGATCACAGGAATGTCCTGATGATAAAAAGGCTGGTTCTGCAGATTCACTTCCACAAATTCCAAAGCCAGTTGAATGGCATTCAATATAAACTCAAAAGAAAAGTTGTTAAAATCAAAATGAAAAAACGCGGCCAGGTCCGGAATCACCACCACAATGTCTTTGTCATCAATGTCATGCGCTTGCTTTAAGGCCTCTAATGAGGTGTCTTCGTGCACATTGACCTGAAACACCTGCGCCTCTGTCCAATCTTTTAAATCCTGAATATAAACAGCCAGCTGAATATGGGCCAGACCCAGCAGACTGTTATTCAAATTTCCAAAATTCGCATTCACTGACATGCCTTTCATTTTCAAAGACGCATTCCCTGAAAAACGGCATGACACAGCGCCCACAAATTCGCCATTGGCCAGCTGGCTCAAAGAAAACAATCGCGATCCCTTTGTTTCAGCCACCACCTGCACAGAGGCAAAAACAGGGGCTGTGTGTGGATCTTCCGTCACAAACCGATCACCGCTGCGAAACACCACAGTCATGGATTGATTAAAATAATCCTGCAAGGATTGTTGAATTTGGTCCTGCAGATTGATGAGGTTTTGCAAGCGCGCAGGCAAAAGCGCTTTGTCTGCTTCACCGGCGCGGGCATTGAGCACAGCGTCAATGCGCGTGACGGTGTTGCCGTTTTTCTGCGCTGCCTGCACAGCTGCGATGAGCTGATTCACAATGCTTTGAATCATGGCATCAGTGACTTGGCCGGACCCATCGGCAAAATACACATGATCAATATTAATATCAGGCATGGTCACTGTTTCCCCGCGGTCCAACAAGGCGCTGATGTGCGCTTCCAAATGAATGCCGGATCCTGTGCCTTCTCCGCCGAATTCCACATTCATAAAGCCCAATTGCGCGCCCACTGTGACATCAAACACATCCGCCCAGGCTGAGGCTGACAAACGCGCATTGTCCACGCCTATCTGAAACGCGCCCTGATTATTGAAACCATTGAAATCAATCACAATGTCTATGCGGCCGGAAATCATGGCTTTCAGACTGGCCACGGCATGCGTGTATAATTCCAGAATCCCTGCGTCTGCCACATCCAGAGACAAATCAATGGGAATACCGTTTAATCCAAAGAAATCCAAAGAAGAGCCGGCATGAATGTTTTGGGACAGATCCGGCTTAAACAAATCAATTTCTTCCTGCGTGATCAAGCCCAATTCTTTAAAATCATACAATCCCAAAGCCTCCAAACTGAAATCCTGAACCAACAAAGTTTTATCCGTCAGGCCTGTTTCCGGTTTCACATCCGCGCGGCTGATCAGGTTTTTGTCAGCCGCTTTATACAAAGACACATGGGCCAATAAGTCATACAACAAAACAGAATCGCCTGACATAAAACCCAATTGGCTTTCTGAAAACAAACCGGAATCCGCCAATTCCGCGCGTGTGATGGATTTGTTCACAAAAAAGTCAAATGTCACCACACCAGCATTGATCAAATCTTTGAGCCGATAAATATAATCCTCTTCAGTCTTCTCAGTGTTCTGGGCCGCATAATCTTTCAGCAGGCCAAGCAAGTCAGTCACATGATAGGAATCGTTTTCAGCTATTAACTTTAATTCAACCAGCTTCTCCAGATTGGCCTCACCGTAAGCTTCCAAATCTTCCAGATCAAACTGATGCAGCCACAAATCAAACGCCAAAGGAATGCGCAGACGGCCCGACACAGGATCATACGCCACTTTTCGACCTCTGGGAATCAAGCCAATGTCATAGAGAAAATCAACAAAACCTTTGAGGCCGGCGTTGTTCCCCCATTGGATCCTGCCGGAAGACCAGTTGAAATTATTTTTAATCTTTGAAAAAACAGATGTTTTAAACAAAGCATTGAAATCAAGCTTCTCTGCCAGATTGATATTGAGCACAGGAATTTCAAAATCCAGGAAATCAAAGGAAGGCAGATCCCCGAGCCAGAGATCCAGATTGTCAAAAATTCCCAGCAAATCAGTCAACTCAAAACCTGATTTGGAAAAATCAAACAAATCCTGAAAAGCGATTTCCGGGAAATCAATGTGAATGGAAGAAGGATCAAACACATGGCCGCTGAGATGAATCTCCAATCCATTGCCAAGATTTAAACCCGCCAAATCCGCAAACAAGGGGAATCGGATATCAAACCGGTTCATGCCGGTGAGATCAAGAGAAGGGATGCCGTTTTCAAAAGACACCATGCCTCCCAAAGCCAAAGACACTGAGGCGCCGGCTTGTCCTGATTTGCCCAAAGACACGTTCAAGGGGCCAAAGGCCGCGTCTATCACCAAATCCCGCACATCAGCCTGCACCTCAAACCCAATGGTGCAGGGATTAAGCGCCAACACGCCTGTTTTGGTGTTCACGCGCAAGGTAAAATTCAGCAGGGTCTGCACAAAAATCTCCAGGTCCATTTGGCTATTGATTTCCAAAGGCAGATTGTTTTGGGCGAGCAGATCGTGCACAATCTCAGCAGACAAATCAAAATCAAAAATCCGTTTAAAGCTTAAATTCGCAAACACGCTGATTTCAAACCAGTCGCCATTGGTTTGCGTGTCTATCTCCAAAACACCGGCCAAAGATGAATTTTTTAAATTCTCCACCCAGCCGTCAGGCGCCTGCAAATAATCCAGCAATCCTGTGATGGTGGGCGCGCCGCCTTGGCCTGCTTCAGAACCATTGTAATAGTCTCTGGGATTGATATGAATAAATTCCAATGATTCAGCGGGATGCAGCCAGGGCCGCAAATAATCCTTGATATAATTCCCGAGCCTCAGGTAATCGGCTATGCCTATGAGCTCATCCAATGACAAATCAATGCCTGTGAGATTCATGTTAAACACGCCGGCGTCCATGTCCTCTTCGCTCACACGCGGAAAAAGGCTCTCACGCACATCAATCATGTCGCCGGCCAGCTCATCCAAATATTGGAAAGCGATCAGATAAAAAGGATTCATTTCCATTAAGCCGCTCATATCAATCTCAATTTCCGGCGCGCCGGCCAGCAAATCGCCGCTGATGCGCACAAACCCCACGCGCGCGCCATTCAAATAAAACGGCACATAAAAATTCATTTGCACATCCGGATTAAAATCAAATCCGGATGTCGGCGAAGGCATAATCGTGATGCCTGCGCCCAAGGACAATAACGCCGGATCAGCGTCAGCGCCAATGCCGGCTGTTAACGGATACAATTCAACAAAGCCTTCAGCTTCAGCCTCAATGCCGGCTTGCAAAGAAAATTCAGTGAGCTGAAACGAAAACAAATCAGGGTGTGTCTCAGGGTTGAGAAAAACAGAAAATTCAAAAGACAAGTGCGTGGCAATCCACACTTCTAAAAGGGCTGTCACATCAGCCGTCAAAGGCGTGCCGTCAAAAACCGGGCCCAGTTCCCAGTCAAATATTTTGTCCGCCAATGTGCCGCCGTCAAAAACCACTGTAAAACCAATGGTTTCAGACAAATCATTGACCAGGGTGGCGAGGGTCAGGAAATCCGCGCCTGAAGAAAATTCATCATTCAAAAACGCAATCAGATCCGCCATAAACGCCTCAGGCTGCGACAAAGAGATGTCATGCGTGTCTAAAAATTCTTCCATCAGAGTCCCAATGGACAAAAACACTTCCAAAGACTCAAGATCCAAAATATCATTTAATGTCAAAGACGTGCCGGGGACGGCCAGGTCAGGATTTAAAAAGGACATGATTTGTTGTTTGAACTGTTCAGAATAAGGATTAATGAATTGAAGAAAAGCTTCCAAGCCGGCTTGCAAAGCCATAGAACCAATGTTTTCTAAAATATCATCCAAATCCACACAATCTGAAATATCAGGGAATTCAAACACCAGAGGCAAATCAGGCGGGGCATTGGGCGCGCCGATCAAATAGTCAATTAAAGAAGAAAGTCCGCCAAGGGCGCCATTGGTTTGGGATTCATTAAACGGCGGGACAGTCGCCACTTTCACAAACGGCAAATTCGATAGATCAGTTTCATTGATGCCGACAGCCACAGGCAGGAACAACTCAAACCCGCCCTGTACGTCCCAGAACATGTCAGAGAAATCATCTTGTCCCAAAATAAACAGGCCGTCTTCAGAAGGGCCCTGTTCAGCGCCAAATCCCATAGCAAACACAGCGCAGTCGGAAAAATCATTGGGGTTAAAAGGCTGGTCATCCATTCGGCCGTCATTGTCCAGTACAAAATGGCCGTTCAAAATCCGGAAAAGATTCAAATCAAACAATGACAGCCCGGCCTCAACAGCGCCCATGATTTTGACGCCTGCATTGAAAAATGTGCCTTGCCCTTCCCCCGAATAATCATACGCAAACACAGTGATATCAGGCGCATTCAAATCTCCGAGTAAAATACCCAAATCCAGCACGCCTTCAAGGAAACCTTTGACATTCAAATCAACAGACGCCTCGCCGCTCAACACATCAAAACCCGGAATGGAGGCGCTTAAATACCGGGACAGATCAAATGCAAAATTCTCAGTGAGTGTTTTATTGAGCCTCAAACGGATGCGCAGCACATCGTCTTCTATATAAACCTGCACATTTTCCGTGTCCGCATAAACGCCTTCAATGCCTGCGATGATTTGAATAATATCTTCTGTGAGGCCGAACAATTCCATAATGGACACATCCAACACCGGGAGGCGTGTGTTTAAAAACGGAATCCCGCTCAGCAAGCCCTGCCAATCAATGTTTTGCCAATCAAACAACTGTTCCCAGTTTTGCACAGAGACGTCTGGCGGTTCATTGCCAAAGAGCTGACCTGAAATAGTGACCCGGGGCTGATCTTCAGGAGGCAATGCCATGAGAAAGTCAGCGTAAAAAGGCAGATCAATCAACAGGCTGTTGTCATCACCTGGGGCAAAGGAGAAACCTGTGTCTGACTGGGCCACCTGTCCTGATGCTTCAAACCTGATCACGCCTTGTTCATGGTCAGGATGGCCAATGCTTAATCCCAAGGGCCCAAACACAGCCTCTAAAATAAGATTCGTGGTTTCACCGGACAGCATAAAGCCCAAATGATTCAAGTCAAAATCAAACACCCCGTCATTCAAATCCACTGTGAGATCAAAATCCAAACTCACTTGGCCGCTCACCGCCACATTGGCGCTGCCGGACAATTCCATGCCAATATCAGGCAAAGCCTGCCCCAGCATAAGATTCACATGCCTTGTAAAAGGATAATCCCCGGCCAATGACAATGAAAAGACGCCGTCAGACACCAAAGATTCCATCACAGCGCTGTGTCCCGGAAAAATCCGGTTCAACCAATGCGTGTTCAAATAATCCAATAAGCCAGCCACAGTGGGCACGCCCTCTGCGCCATAATCACCCAAAGGAACGGCGTCTTCCTCTGGCAGGGCTTCCGCGTCATAAGCGCGCTTAAGCACGTCAAAGACTTCAGACTGTGCGTTTTCAAAAAGAACATCCAAAATAAAATCCGGCTCCTGCATATTCCTAAACTCATCCTGAATACGGCCCCGGGTATTCACATACCCTCTTTCCGCCAAATCCACCCACAAGGCCTGACGCACAATATCAGCCAAAGAGGTGTACACTTCCGTATTTTTAACCTCATTCAACATGTCATAGAGGGCCTGCTTCAAAGGATCAAACACAGGATTAAGCGCCAATCCTGTGCTGTCAGGCAATGCTTGAAAAAGAGGCTGGAGCCGTCCGCTGTCACTGATATATCCCCGGCCGGCCAAATCATCCCAAATATCAGACACCAGTGTCCCCAGATTGGAATTGGTCATAGGGAAAAGAGAAGAATCAATCACAGCCGCATGAAGAAAAGGATATAAATAATGGTTGATGTATTGACCCAAAGACAGGATATCATTCAAACCAATCAGATCATTAAGAGATTTGTCAGTGCCCGGAATATTGTTTGACAACACCCGGTTGTCTGATACATTTCGGCGAAGGGCGTCAATGGCATCAGCCAATTCACTGATTTTTCCCGCCACAAGGCCTGTCATAAATTCTTGTAAATTTTCCAAGCCTGACACCTGCACATCCAAAGAATCCGTATCATCTAAAAACGCCGGGTCTGTGATGGTCACAAAAGCCAATGGGGCGCCAAAGCTCAGGCCGTCAATGGTGATATATAAAGGAAGGTAAACAGATAAAGACTGGCTCTCTGCCGGGAAGGAACACACATAACTGTTTTGGCCGTCAGGCAGCACTTGACCGGCAAAAGAAATCGCCACTTGTCCTTTTTCATTATGGGGATGGCCCACGCCGGCTGTGACCAGGCCGAATGAGGCATTGAGGAGAATATCATCTGCTTGGACCTCTGCGTCAAATTCAAAATAAGTCAATTGAAAATCCGCTTGTTCCTGAACCAACTCATCCCATGTCAGCGTCAGCATAAAACCCAAGGATACATCCAAGGAGACATCCAAAAGCGCCTCACCCTCCAGCGCCAGGCCGCTTTCTCCCAATGCCTGTGAAAAATCCAAGGGGATATCCGCGCATTTAAGAGCGCCGGCGCCTTCAAACACAATATCAAATCCCAGGTTTGAGGCATGCGGCGTGAGTGTAAAAGGCCCGGCTTCCGCATAATCAAAACCCGGCAACTGCCGGGCCCACAATTCATTCAGCAGGCTGACAAAATCCGCGCCGATCTTCATGCCGTTTTGCGCTGACCCGGACTGCCAATCATAGGTTTCCGTAAAATCAAGAATCAATCCATCCAAAGAAAACAAAAATTCAATGGTGTTGTCGCCGAACAAACTCCGGATGCTTCTGTTCAAACCGGGTATGACTCTGTCCAAATCAAACGCCGGGTTATTCATAATCACAGGCTTAAAATTCTCATACACAGCCCTGAGCCCGGTCAGCAAAGTTCTAAAATCAAAATCACCTAAATCAAAATCATTTAACACACTGTAAAAATCCGGGAACGTGAAATGAAAGCCAGGACCATAGTCAATGCCATTCACGTCCAATCCACCTGACAAGGACAATCCATTGCCTGGCACAGGGAATTCAGCGCCGTACGCTTCTAACACCAGATCAGGCAGGCTCACATAAAAACGTCCTGACAATCCCATGTTCAGGCTGGCCAAGAAATCATCTGTAAACCAATTAAATCTGCCATCAGGAGAAGCCGCATCCAGTTCAGCAAAGAACAGGACAAAATCCGTGCGGTCATTGGGGTCTGTTAATTCCGGATTGGTCAGCGGATCACCGTCATTGTCAATAGTGAATAAGCCTTTTTGCACGCCAAGACCCATGGGACCAATGCTTAAACCGGCTTCCATGTCTTGGCCTGACATTTTAAATCCTGCCTCAATGCGCGCGCCCTGACTAAAGGGATTGTCTTCATCCAGCAAATAAATGTCAGGCGCTTGTTCAGGGAGCTGACTGAAATCAATGCCTAAAGACAACAGGGCGCGCACAAACCAGGAAAACATGAGCTCACCATCTGTGCCAATGCTTTTCAGAAAATCAAATCCTTCCAACCCATCGCCATTGATCCCGGCTTGTTCACAAAGCATTTTCAAATCCATATCCAATCCAATCATTTTTTGCACAAACACATCGTACGCCAAATCAATCACCAAAAACTGGTTATTGACCAGGGTCAGGGCAAAGGCTGGGTCAGGCAGGCCCAGCATATCTTCAATCAGATCTTCCATTGCCTGAATGGTTTTGGCTGGGAGGTCACGTCCCTCTTCAGTTTCACGGCCATTGGACAAGGCTTCCACCACATCTTCAAACACCTCTATAAAGGAAAAAATATGTCTGGGCGATTTATTGATTAATGGCAGAGGCTCGTTATAAAAAGGCAGGCCGCGCAGCGCGTCATGTAAAAAGTCTTTGGCAATCTTTAAGGCTTCAATGATGTCTGCCGGGGTCAGGTTTTTCACATCAAACATCTCCCCCAGATCAGGCAGATCAAAAAGCCTGTTGTCCAAATTGTTCACATCCGGCAAATCAATGCGGATCACATCATTCACAGAAAAGGACAAGCCTGCAAAACCCGCGTCTACTGTGAGCTGGGTCAACACAATACCGGCGCTGCCGGTCAGATCCAGATGTATATAGCTTAAATCTGTTTCATAGATTAAATCATAAACTGAAAACCGATGAGGCGCCGGGTTCTCATTGTTTTCCAAAACCAGGCTGAGCACAGCTGTTAAATCCATTTCTCCTTGGCCAGATATGCCCAAAAGCCCCAAACGCGCTGTCACAGCAAAAGAATCCATGTCCAATGTGCTTTGGCCGGTGACAGACAAATTTTCCACAAACACCTGCATGTCATTTTCCTGCGGATTAAATTCAATCACCACATCCATCCGGCCTGAAAAAATCACTTGCAGAGCAGCCAGAGCCTCAGAGCTTAAACCCGCCAATCCTGAGTCATTGCTTCCTATATATAGATCAAAAAACAAATCATTCCAAACCATCTCTGACTGCCAGCCCAAAGGCAACCGAATGGCTTGCACCCACTGGCCTTCCGGATTTGGTCCTGATGAATAGGACACAGACTCATTCTCGCGCAACACGCCCGCGCCTTCAAAGGCGTCTTCAAACAAACCTAAAAATTCCTGCAAAAACAAAGTGTCATGAATATAAAATGTTTGATCTGAAAAATCTTCTGTCACTGAACAGTCAATCTGCAGTGTGTGGTCATCTACCCATCGCAATATTTTGTATGTGCCCCACTCTCCCAGCGTGATATAGTCTCCCACCATGTCTTTGGTAAAAGTCACGAATTCCGACGCCAGCCAATTGTCCTGATCAGGATCAGCCGCTGACATGCGGCCGTCATTGCCTGTGATATAAAAAGATTTAAAGAAATCAATGCCTGATTCCACCTTGTCTACAAACACTTGCGCAAAATCCGCCGCTTCACCGTACGTTTTATTCAAAAAGGGCAGCTTGTTTTGAAACAAGTCCATGATTCGGCCTGTTTTTTTCAAAAACGACACAATGTCTTTGAGTATTTCAAGAGAAGCATCAAAATCAAACTTAGCCAAATTCTCCAATGCCGCAAATCCCTGAGGGTCAAGGCTGGACCCAAACAAAGGACCGCTCAATTGCAAACCTGGTCTGGGCTCATTGTCTGATTCAAACACTTCTGTTTCGCCTACTGTCACGTACACCGGCAGATCCATGGTGATTTGGCTGGCTTCATTGTCCAATGCAATGGACGCGCCTTGGTCTTGTGAAAAACCAATATGCCCGGCCAATGTCATGTCCCAAAGCCCGTCCAAATCCAATCCCAAACCCTGCATCCCTGCCCGGCCTGTCCAGGTATTATTGAGGGCGTCATCTTCATAATGAAAATTCATGTCTAAATAAGCGTCTGACTCATCAAAATGAATGCCCATCTCATACCGGCCAAACAAAAATCCATTCATGGCAAAAGACTGATCACAATCCAGGCCGGTGTTTTCCAAATCCAAAAGCACATCTTGCCGGGTGACCAAAAGATCATTAAAAACAAAAACAATTCCGTCCGGGCCTGCCTGAAATGAAATGGATTTTTTGGGGTTATCAGGGCCCACTGAAGCAGTCCAATTGGCATTCACATAAGACAGAAGCCCCATAAGAGACTTTCCGCCTGCAGGCGGGTCAAGAAGGGCAACAGACGCAGCCTGAGTGGTTTGTGTTCCGGCAGCGAGATAGGCTTCAATCGCGTTTCCTATGTTCAAAAACCATTGAGGATTCACAATGTCATTGGCTGCGGCATTGATGCCGCTGATGTACCGGGTCATGACATGCGGACTGGTCATATCAGTTCCGGTTTGAAACGCCTGCACCTGATCAGCCATGCCCTGAAAATTCTGCGCATACGCCTCAAACACGTCCTGTCCCTGCAAATCAGTCAGATGAAATACTTCCATGTCATCGGAAAAACAGACGGATTGGTGAATATCAGTAAAACGAATTTCATTTGTTCTGACGGCATATGAATCTTTTGTCAAATCCACGCTGACAAACAACTGATCCCGGCCGTCACTGCCTATGGCCTGAACAGCAAAATCAGCGCCATGAGACACATAAAAACGGTCATCTCCTGCCAGGCCGTTGATATTGATTTGCACAATTCCATCCGTGTATAAATGATATCTGGCGCCATTGACATCAACAAAATAATCATTGTCTTCATTGACTATCACAAACTCATCATCGGCCTCCGAACCTGTCAGGGTGAGCTCATTTCCCTGCACATTCACCAATCCGTCATCCCGCAAAATTTTGACATGATAATAGTTTGTCAGGCCGGTTTGAATTTTTTGAACATTGTCAATGTCAACCACATCTTCATTGATCCACACCTGTATGGAAATTCCCCACGATTCAAAAGCAGTGATTAAACCCAATATCTCTGTCCGCATGATGTCATTATTGCCATGAACAGAAGCATCAAAAGATTGAATTGTCACCCCTCCCGGTTCATGAGAACTCCAAACACCCAACAAATCAAAACCAGTGTTGACGCTTTGAAATATGCTCAGGATCATATTCACAGGGCCGCCGAGAAAATTCAAATTGTTTCCCGGCGCATAATGTAAAGGAGAAAGACTTAAAGCCTGATGCGTGGCGTCATAAGCGCTTGTGTCCGCATAAATATAACCTGCGATACCGGTCAAACCGCCGGTGGGATGCAAGGCATTGGGCTGGTATTTTTTCAAAGCCTGGATCGCGGGCTCATTGGCCCACTTGTTCTGCGCGTCATACGTCAGACAGCCGGTGACCTGAATTTGATTCCCGTTGTTGTCAGGCACCTTCAAATACCTGAGCCGCTGCTGCACATGCAGAATATTAACAGGAAACTCATTGCCCCAGGCCTCATGCGTTTCGCCTGTGTAACAAAAAGTTAATTCACCCAGATCAAACTCAAAAGGCGTCATGCCGCGCGACACATGAAAAACCATTTCACAGTCTTGTCCATCCACCTGCACAGGCACGCTGATGCTTTTGACAACGTCCGTGCCGTACAAATCAAAGATCTCAAAAATATCCAATGAAGGAATAAAATAATAACGGCCTGTTTCAATGCCTTTTTTACCGGCATGGGGATCAATCCATTGCCCATTGCCATCCGTCACATCCGTCAGGGTTTCTTCCACAAACAACTGCCCGGCCCGGCCCAAATCAATCATCCGCCCCACGCGATACCATCTGCTCTGCCACCGGTCTTCCACGGAGCTTCTTTTCTGATAAACAACAGCGCCCAAAGCCATATATTCAAAAGCCAAACCGCCTGTGGCTTCCTTTAAATCAATGGCCAGGACATCTCCCTGCTTGCCGCTCACATGCGTGTCCAGCAAAACAGGCGCGGCATAGCTTATCAGGACTTTGGATTCGGCCTGATGTCCATATTCATTGGGATGGACAGTGCCCGTGGTGTCGGAAAGAGGCAAATGAGACGGTCCCTGCAATGCTCTCGACACTGTGGCTGAACGCATCCATGTCAGATTTTGTTTCACATTGACAAAATCATTTCTCACATTAAAACCATTGTCTTGGTCATACACAAATTCACCGCATAATCCATGGGTGATCATCGAATTTGACATGCCGGACAAAAGTGTCCAGGAAGGATAAGCCGCGCTTTGGCTGCTTTGGTTTAATGAATTGACTTGCGCATTCAAGCCAAGAACAATATCATTCAATCTTGTATTGAGAGGAGTCATAATATGATCGCTTGTCCAATCCAATTCCCTTCTGTTAATCTCTAAATATCCCAGCAAATTATCCTGGATATCATCCAATACCTGATCAAGCACCCCCGGCCCGGTGGAATCCGGATATTCAGCAACAAATACGTGTTGAACGCTGAAACCATTGCTCATTTCTGCGTTTAATTGATCAAAGAGACGCTGATAAATCCCTTCCAACCCATTCAAGCCCGGTATCGCAAATAACTCATCTAAGGGAAAAGCCTGCTCTGCATAGAAACCTGTTTCTTGTCTGAAAGCGACCCAATCCTGCCGGGTGCCGGTTAAAAAAGCCTGCTCCAAAAGAGCCATCCTTCTGTTTATGTCAGCCTCATCTTCATCATCCTGCGCCAAAAGCGCTTTAACAATCCTGGCAAATCCCACGTCATTGCCTCCCACAGAAACAATCAGCGAATCAATAGGCCGCACAGTACCCACAATGTCAAACACCTGCTGCACCTGCGGCAGCATGGGATCATTGATATTATGACCGGGTTCATTGGGCGCCCCGGCATAATCTCCCAAAAGACCTTCATCCATTGTGGACCCAGTGGCTGCCACAAACACAAAAGTCACGGAGGTATGAGGATCGCCTTCTTCTATATATTGAGCCAATAAGGAGGAATAGGCATAAGAGGCTGACCGATGGGAAATACGGTGCTGGCGGTTCCGTTCAATTTCATTATCATAAACATTGACAAATGACCGCAAAAACCTGTTAAATTCCTGAATTTTGCCGTTGTCCGGGTTTTGAGCAAGCGCTTGAGCAACAGTCAAAATATCCTTTAAATAATTTTGGCCGGCATTAATCGCGTTGTCTTGGGCAAATTTTTCAAGATTATCCGCCAGTTTCTCCAATGCCGCAACACTGTTTGTGAAATAGGGAAAGCTGACAAGATAACCGCTCATAAAATCAACAACAGCCTTGTCCGTATAGGACGTTTCATAATAGGCATCAGCCCAGCTGGCCAAGCAATATTGTTCCAGCACATGCACAATGGTATTGGCGCTGACAAAAAGCTGATCCCATTCATCAGACAGGTCCAGGATCCTATTTCTCAGCCTCTCATGAGTGTCTATATTTCCGCGCAAATAACCATTGTTTTCCAATACATTCTCTTGCCTCAGAATCTCACGAATCTGCCTGGACTGAGCCGCTGTGATACTGCCCGCGCCTGAAAAAGCATCTTCAGGCACAAACCTTTTATACCCATTCAGTTCAGTGAGCCGGATATCAGGATTGCCTTCGCCTGCGGCATAGGAATCCCCCATGCACACAATCAAAATATCATTGACTTCAATAGTCTCTGTCAGTGTGCGGGTCTGCGCAGGGTCATAGGACACGGTTAATTGTATCTGAAAGGCCCCCTCTGGCAGATGCACTGTATTGCCTGTGGAATATTGGCTTCTGGTCAGATTTAAAACCTTATCTGTATTGAGCACGCGCACCTGCACGCTTGTCACATCCGGCAGGGCAAAAAAGTAGCTCACATCAAAAGCCACTTCAAAACCTTTGACAGGATTCACATATTGCGGGGTATTGGGAATGTCAATACGAAAATTACGGTTTTCATCCAATCCGTAACGGGGGACCATTTCCCATTCCAATCTGCCGTTTGACACCCACTCGTGTGCATTTACATTTTGAGGCACCCGGCTGTAAATGCTTTCATTGGGATCAGGCCAAAACCGCACGCCGGATGCCAGGGTTTCAGCCATTAAGCCCTCGTCCTCGTGAGATTCTCCCAAAACGTGCATCATCTCATGAAGCATCACTGTCAGCAAATCCATCCGGTCCTCATCCGGAGGATCAAATTCATCATCCACCACATACCAGCCGTAACCCGCGGCATCTTCGTCTATATAGATCATTTCCCCGTCTGTATAACCCAAAGTCAAATCCGAAAAATTCACAATCCGCCACATATCCGCGGTCCATTGATCAAATTCATTCAACTGGTCTCTGTGTACAAAAATCCTCAACTGCTGCTTGACGGCCGGGAGGAGTTCTTCCAAATCCGCATGCGTCACATTGAAATCATCCGTCATCTCCTCAGGCAGACACAGGGCTTTTTGGCACGGCGCGTCAAACAAATCAACCAGGCCCGCCGGAGAAGACAC
>JANQER010000240.1 GCA_028278255.1 Elusimicrobiota bacterium
AATTTCCTTCGCAGAGCTCAGGGAGCTTCGCTCAGGGTTCACCCCTCGGAACATGGCCTCAGCGCGGCCACATTCCGAGCCCTTCGGGAAAAAATTCAGTTGCACTTTTTTGTACAACATAAATCGTCGTCAATGTCGTGCAACTGAATTTTTTGGGTTAATTGTCAATCACATCTTTCGTCGTAAAACTGTTATTTTTCAAAACACAACAAACATAAACATCAACTCTTTTGTATTCATATTTAAACACCCAATTATGCTCATTTTGTTGTGTTTTTTATGTTTTTAAATTTAAAATGCTCAATTTAATATGCTAAATTTGCAATTCCGGTTTATCCGGTCAGGCGCTCCACCCGGGCCCCAAATGCTCCTGAACGCTGATGATAATATCTTCATCCGCCGGGATCAGATTATTGATGATTTCCACTGAATGTGTTTGCGACATGCCATTCGATACCTGGGACAAGGCTGGGGTCACGCTGACACTGAATGGTGTGCCGTATTTGAATTTGGCGCGTGTGTCATTGCCGGTTCCGACTGTTGTTGGCGTCCAGTTCCCATTCGCATCACGCACAGGCTGGGTGAAATTATCTTGATTGCTTAATGCCAATAAATTATTGTTCCCGTAATCTGTGCCTGATTTTGAATCAACCCGTTGACTCATTAATAAATGTTACCCGAAAGGCAGGAAAAGCTTCTAAGATTTAAAGATAAATTTAAGACAAAATGCCTAAGTTCCGCGCTGGGACAGCCTTGTTTTTATAATTATAAACCCTTTCTTTTTCCCGGGTCAGCCGAAGGCATTCAAGAATATAAACAGACCATTCTCTCTCCCCTCTTTTTTTCATTCCATGGACCATTTTAAGATACGATTGCTTCATTTCCCCTGCTATTGCTGCCAGATATCAAAGGATATTCTTCATGTGTTGGCGTAATTCTTCAACAACCTTATTATAAGGAGGAAGATCCGTTACCAAAGGCCCAAGCCACTGGTTCCAGGTTTTTTCCACCACTTTAAGCAATGGTTCAGGGAAAAAATCTCCACTGGTTGTAAAAGAAACTCCTTTGATGCTGCATTTTTCATGCAGAATATTTCTAAAGTCTGAAAAATTTAAAGATTTCTTATAATCCCCCAATATGCGCCAGAGATCATAATAGTCCCGGGCCCTGGACCGCACCCAGCCGCGCTGTTCATATAAACGCAAATGTTGAAGAATGGCGCATAATTTTTCAGAAATTATTTCCTCTAAAGCATAAGTCAAAACATGGATTTTCAGAGGTTCCCCGTATTCATGAAGAACTTGCCGTTGAACCAAAGGTTTGGTGAGTTTTTCATTCATTGAAACTTCAACCATAACTTTGGCTTGAACCTGTTTATGCCAAGGAAATTTGCAGCGAATATTAAACGCTTCCTGTCCTTCAGGGTGAGGACTCCTCTCTATATAACGCTCACATATGATTTCTGCGGCGCTGTAAGGGTTTAATAATTCAATGGCTTTGGCACAGACTTTCTTCATGGCGGATTCCATATCCTGGCCTTTGGGGACATTCCCAGTAACGGAGAAGTCCAAATCCTCAGAAAAACGATAATCTCCGAAATAACATTTTTTGAGTGCGGTTCCCCCTTTAAAAACAAGAGTATCTTTCAATGGATCAACCTGAGCCATGCCGGCCAGTATCCATGAGAGAAGATAATCACGCTCTAAAACTTCCCAAGGAATGCCGAGACGCGCGCGGGCTTCTATAAGTCTGGTTTTTAATGGTTTCATGAAATCCTCCGGGTATTAACCTGAATCATCCAATGTTTATTACACGGACCTCTGTGGGGCCCGGATGGGTCAAGAACCCTGTATCCCTTAATCGGGATCGTGTGTAAAGATTCAATCCTGGACAGCTCCACTCCTTGATTCTGCAACACCCAACCCAGGCGCTTAGCAATGGCTGCATCCATCTTGAGTCCGTAATTAACAATCTTGTCCAAATTTATCTTATCAATACTCAATTCAAAAGCATGAAGAACCTCTGAAAAGTCTCCGCAATACTGAGGCATCATTAAGCCATCCAGCAGAGTTCTTTCCAGATCAGTGATCTTTATCTTAGCTTCATTAACCCAGGTATCTTCAATCCCAAAATATCGATCCGGCTTCACTTGAACAAATTGATAAATAGTCTTAAAAACCGGGTAACCGTCCTTTAAAGACCTGGCTCTTCTCCCCCTTAAGCGCGGCACTGCCCGGGCAGTGGTTAAGACAAAAACACGTCTGGGGATTTGCTGTGTTAACCCATGATGATGAAAGGCAGACCAATGGCTCACAGCTGCAGGCTTGACCAGGACCATAGCAATTTCATATTCATGCAAGGACGAAACCCCAGGGACTGTGCTGGACAAGGAGTACAGCCCGTTCTTTAAACGCACTATCCAACCGGATCGCGCCAGATAATGCATTGCCTGCCGAAAATATCCGGGTGTGAGGCCAACAGCAGACGCGTATTCCCGGGCTTTTTCAGTTGTAAAGACCCTGAGCCCTGTCTCGGCAAGCTTTCTGACTAATTCAGTCCCAACAATTGAATGTGTTACATTATTTAGTCGATGCTGAAAAAGCCCTAAATCAGACACATTTACGACGAGAAAAGGATATAAAAAGGGTTCAAATAATGGTTTAATATTGCAAGAAACCCTACAAAAACAAGGAGAAACCTTGCAAAATGAAACCAACAAAAAAAGAACCAGACCCCCAAAGAGATTTATTCAAAGTGGAATTAAATCGCTTACTGGATTTAAGTCATGAATTGGTCAGGTTAGCTGACCAGATG
>JANQER010000265.1 GCA_028278255.1 Elusimicrobiota bacterium
GCGCAATCTTGTCAGCTGATGTGCAGTCCAAGGATGTTCGTCCCCGTATTTTGGAAATCATTAATCGTGTGCGCGATATTTTGCTGGCTGGCAATGTGGCTTTGCCTCATCGGTTAAACTTTGAATTATCTCACCATTATGGTTTGGACCGGTTTGAAGAATGGGGCGCCACTATTATTGATTGTTTCAATCGTGAGTATTGCAAAAAACTCATTATTCAATTTCCAGGCCAAAAACACCCCATGCATCACCACGCCCGGAAAGAGGAAACATTCCATGTTCTTTACGGGGATATGGGCGTTAACCTGAACGGCGAGAAAAAAGAGTATAAGAAGGGTGATATTGTATTGGTGAAAAGGGGCGTCAAACACAGCTTCCAAACCCAGAAAGGGCTTATTTTTGAAGAAGTCTCTACAACCCATTATGGCGACGATTCTTTTTATGAAGACAAAGCTATTATTGAAAACCGGGAACGCAAGACAAAGATGACTTATTGGGCTGACTGGCTCACAAAACCAGTTTCATGATGAAAACAATCGTTTGGGATGTGGATGATGTTCTGAATGATTTGATGCGTGTATGGCTTGAGCAGGAGTGGCGTGTTTCTCATCCGGAATGCCAACTGACATTTGACGAATTGACATCCAATCCTCCACATCAACTTTTGAAGACAACCAAGGAAGACTATCTGTTGTCGCTGGACCGGTTTCGTTCTTCCGGAGGTTTTTCGTCTTTAGAACCTTTGCCGGAAGTGCAGGAATGGTTTCAGGCTTTTGGGGCCCGTTACCGTCATATGGCACTCACAGCTGTTCCCAGGGACAAAGCGTCTTTGTCCGCCGAATGGGTGATTCGGCATTTCGGAGATTGGATTCGTGTGTTCCATTTTGTTCCCTCGATCAGAAAAACAGATTCTTTCCCTGCATATGATCTCAACAAAGGAGAAGTATTTCAAAGACTGAAAGAAGAGGCTGTTTTTATTGATGACAATGAGGAGAATGTGGCAGATGCTGAAAAAGCTGGTTTCCCAGCGTTATTGATGCCCCGGCCTTGGAACAAGGCCAAAGGGAATGTTCAGACGGCTTTGAAAGCCTTGTCAGATTTAGTAACTGCTTAGGTAATGCCTGTTTTTTGCGCAGTCCAACCCTTTAGGGTTGGTTTTTTGCCAGGGCTAAAGCCAATACGGTTTAGATAAGACTGGTTTTTGTAGTTGCCCCATTTATGGGGCGCTTTTTGTATGGCTTTTTGTTTTAAAGAGCCCGATCCTAAAGGACGAGAGTGCTTCGCCTCCAGTAAATCGGGCAATTGCATTTTTATCTAAACCGCATTGGAACTAAAGCCCTGGACGATATTGGGCCCCTGAAAGTCACCTGATTTATTGGAGAGATGATACGAATGGTCAAATTATCCGATTATGTAATGAAGTTTGTGGCAGAGCAGGGTGTCAAGGATGTTTTTCTCTTGTCAGGTGGCGGGAGCATGCACCTGGTGGATTCCTTGGGGCGACATCCAGCTCTTTCTTATTTCTGTTGCCTTCATGAGCAGGCTGTGGCCATAGCAGCAGAGGCCTATGCTCAGTATAAAAATAAATTAAGCGTGGCTTTGGTGACAACAGGCCCTGGCGGCACCAACACTGTTACTGGCGTGGCCGGGGCTTGGTTGGAATCCACCCCGTGTCTCTTTATTTCAGGCCAAGTCAAAAGAGCGGATCTGGTGGCTGGACGCGGTGTTCGCCAGACTGGGTTCCAGGAAGTGGACATTGTTTCTCTTATGCGTCCCATCACCAAATACGCGGTGACAGTGACAGAGCCGGAATCCATTCGCATGCACCTTGAAAAGGCGGTTTTTTTGTCCATGAACGGTCGGCGAGGACCTGTGTGGATTGATATTCCGCTGGATGTTCAGGCAACTCAGATTGATGAAACAAAACTGCAGGGGTATGACATCCCAGAAAAAACAACTTCTGTTAGTTCTGAACAAGTTCAAGAAACCATTGATCTTTTTAACAGCGCAGAGAGACCTGTTGTGCTGGTGGGCAATGGCGTGCGTGCCGGCCATGTACAAAAAGAATTTATGGATCTGATGGCTTTGTTGGAAATTCCAACGCTCACCACCTGGAAAACAGTGGATTTTATGGCGGAAGATCATCCGCTTTTCATGGGCCGCCCGGGTATTATCGGGCAAAGATCTGGGAACTTGGTTCAACAAAATGCAGATTTTCTTTTGATTCTGGGCGCTCGTTTGGACGCAGGACAAACAGCTTTCAGACATGACACTTTTGCCAGAGGCGCCAAAAAAATCGTGGTGGATATTGATCCCATGGAAATCAAAAAGATGAAAACACCTCTGGCGCAGGAAATCCCCGCGGATGTCGGTGACTTTATCAGAACATTCCTTTCCTTGAAAGACAAAGTAAAACAAAAAAACAGACAAGCCTGGCTGGACCGCTGCCAAGCATGGAAAAAAGCATTTCCTGTTTTACTCCCAGAGTATTGGAATCGCAAGGGAGCAGTGGATCATTATGTGCTGATGGAAGTTCTGTCAGATCAATTGGGGCCAGAAGACATATTGGTGCCAGGCAGTTCTGGCGCTTGCAGTGAAATATTCATGCAATCCTTTCGCGTTAAAGAAGGCCAGCGTGTTGTGAACTCCTCTGGCTTGGGAGC
>JANQER010000285.1 GCA_028278255.1 Elusimicrobiota bacterium
TTCAACAAAAGAATTGCGGGACCTGTTAACGCTTGGAGGTTTCCCTGAACCTTTCCTGAGCGGATCTGAAGTAGAAGCCAAACGCTGGTCAAGAGAGTACAGAAGCCGCTTAATCAACGAAGACCTGTCCAGCCTTGAAAGAATCCAGGACTTGGGAAATCTTGAACTGATGTCTCTAAGACTGCCGGACTTGGTCGGGAGCCCGCTGTCTATTCACTCCATAAGCCAAGACATTCAAATCAGCCATAAAGCAGTGTCTCACTGGATTCAAATACTCGAAAGACTTTATGCCATTATTCGCCTGCCGCCTTTTGGCGCACAAAAAATACGTGCTGTGAAAAAAGAGCAAAAACATTACCATTTCGACTGGACATTAATCCAGAACAAAGGACTGCGTTTTGAAAATATGACAGCCATGCATTTGCTTAAGTGGGTGCATTTTGAGATCGATTCGAAAGCCAGGAATTTGGAGCTCAGATATTTCAGGGATATTGACAAAAGAGAAGTGGATTTTGTTGTCGTGGAAGACCAAAAACCCCTTTATTTTATTGAATGCAAATGGAGCGACACGGACATCAGTCCCTCTCTCAAATATTTAAAAGCGCGTTTCCCCGGCGCACAAGCCTGGCAAATCACAGCTGAAGGAAATAAAGATTACATTTCCCCTGACAACATCCGCGTGGCCCCTGCTCCTGTTTTCCTTAACACTCTTATCTAACTCACCCCAACCCGGATGAACTGGAAATAACCAAAAAAAGATTTTCCCCGTGCCCCCCGTGGTTAAACATGAATGGGCAGGTTCCCATGTCCATGTGCATTTCCGGTTCGTCCAGGCTATAAATTTGCCTTTTGTTTGATTATTGCCTCTTGGTCATTGGTTATTATTTGGACACTGTTGTTCAGCGTTTTTCTGTAGCTGCCCGATTTATCGGGCTGTTTTACCGTCGGAGATGGCGAAAAACACCAAACCACAGTTTGGTTATTGTTGCTTGGATTTTGGTTATTTCCGGCTTGTCCGGATCAGGCTTGGAAATCAAGCGCCCTAAAGCCCTTGAGTTTATCGCGAATTTCCAGAGACTTGTTGGTCACCACATCTCCGGCCAAAGCAATGATCCAATTGACAAGATGCAGCAGGCTTCCCACCCAGTTCTTATCACCGTCCAGTGCAAAAAGAGTCACTCTTTTGGAGCTATTCAAAGGAACAAATGTGTTCAATAGGTCAATACTATATTCGTCATTTGACTCAATTTCTGAAGTCATCACAACATGTGTTTGTTCTCGATCCAACACACTCAAATCAATATTTTCTGCAGCTGGTATTTGACTTTTCAGTTTCTCCAATACCCCGCTTAACAGAACCTCTTTCCCATCCACCACAAACACAATTTTTCTCTTGTCATTGTGTTGCAGTCTTTTGGTCAAGCCTGCAATAATATTAAGCTGCGTCACATCCGTAGGCCTTAAGGCGCCTGTCCCCAGCATGTTTTCTGACACACGAATCACAATATCCCCTTTGTCATCATCCTGAAGCGCTTTGTCCAAAGTTTGGAATGAAGAAGCCAATTGAATGGCACGTTCAGTTGTTCGGCTGTAAATATCACAAAAATCACTGGCCCTTCTTTGCGCCGCCTCGCGCTTTTGTCCCATCCTATCAGTCAAAACAGAAATGGTTTCACTCAACCAAAGCAAATCCATTTGCTGATACATTTTTAACTCTTCTCGGGACACTGGGGTGTCTATTTCATAAATCCCAGAAGCCTCTAAAAACACAGACCCGCCCACCCTGTGCATCAAAGCCATTTGCGCCTGCATGTCTTTCATAAAACCATCAAACAATGGAAGATAAAGCCCACGCTCTCTCACATCTCCAACACGATAAACAATATTCTGAGCCAATTCTTTTTTCAGTGAATGGTTTTTAGCCAAATCCGTGAGCGCCTGACTGTCATATTGACTGATCTTCTTCACCCCCGCATAAAGAGGATGACGCGCGGGCAAAGGATTATCATCTGAAGCGCCCAATAATTCGGCCAAGGCCAATGCTCTTTTTTCCTGCACCTCTCTTTTTTCAGGCAATGCAGAAATCAAATCATCCACAAACAGTCTATGCACAAAAGGCGCTGGCAGCCCGCCGGCAATAAGCGGCGCAAAAGCCTGAGCCGCCAGCTTTCTTCTTTCTTCCAATTCAGCATCATGGACATAGCCTTCCATATCCTCCGCATCCATACTGTCAACAAACCTCATAGATCCTGCCATCATATACCTGCGGTTCATTTCCGGGCGAATGTGCTCCGCAGTCCATCCCGCTTGATAAAGCGCATCCAGTCTCTCAATAACCAGTCCTGCTGACGCCAAATCCTCATGAGACACGCCGTCCATATCAGCCATTTCATGATAAAACATCATGACCAAAGCATTGTCCAAATACCCAGTCCATTCTTTCTCTGTTTCTTTTTTCTCCCATGACTGAAGAACTTGTTCATGAATATACAATTTGATTTGGCCCTGCGCATCTCTGGTAAATGTCACAAATTGCTCTGGATCAATGCCCTCCACCATAGGCCCTTGAAGAATAGTCACATTCTCTATCTTCAAATCCTCAAATGTCAAAGAACCAATCACTCTATTAATAGTCGCAAAATAAGTTGAAGCCCCTTCCTGAAAAGACACCATTGATTCTGCAAAGCATTTCCAAACCAATGCAAGCAGTTCATCCGGCACCACATTTCCTGGAAATGGCAGAGCCCTCAGCAAAGAAGTCAGTTTGTTCGCAAAAGCCTCCTGATCTAAGATCTTTTTTCCCTCTTGCGCGGAAAGAATACGCACCAGGCCATCTATATCTCTTTCATGTCCATTAAGAAATTTGAATTGTTTGAGAGCCTCCAGAAACCCCCGCATCACTTCTTCATGAATGTTCCCTTTAGCCACATTCATCACCAGAGCCTGCCCCCACGCCACCTCTCCAAAGAAAGAAGGCCCTGAAGGAAGAATTTTGTGAGGCAAATGTGCCGTCATAAGTGAAAGGAGTTCCGCCAGCTTTTCTTCTCTCACCTGCCTGTATCCATCAAATAATTGTTGGCGATTCCACTTCAGTCCTTTTAAAATCTCATCAAATTGAGGTGCAAACAACACAGAATTTATTACCTCCGAATCCTGTGGATTTTGCTGTAAAAGCTTCAACCGCAGATAAAGCTCTTCAAATTGCCCTGATACATTTTGCCTGGGCTCCTTTGACTGCCCACTTAATGGCTGAGGCAATTGAGCACAATATAAAAACTTGGTTTCTCCAGGCTCTTTCCAAAGCACCTGTATGGCATCATCAGATATTCTTTCAAACAGGAATCTTCCAAAGTCAGGCTCCTTTCTCAAATCAGAAGACAGAAAAAGCCGCCCGCTATCATCCTCAGAGACAATCCATTCTTCCTGTATCAACAAATCATGAACAAGCATAGGTTTTACCAAGGAAGGACTGGGGTGCTCGGCATTCACCACAAAAAATCCACCTTTTCGCAATCCCACATAAGCCTCTGTATGATTAAAAGTAAATTTCTTCCCATAGATATCCGGCACAGCGACCTTCGTTGTGAACAAAACAGCCTCTTTCCTTTTTAATTCATATAAATCAAAAAACGTTCCGTTTTTTGATTGATCAATAAGTTTATACGTCACATGACCATCCAAGCCCATGATCACCTGTATGAACGCATGCGACCCGGAAACCATTTGATAGGCTTCTATATCCCGCACCTGAAAATCATTCTCAGCCCCCCGGCCGAATCTGACCTCAAAGGGCTTGTCATATGCTGAGCTCAATAACATGTCTGCAAGAAAAAACGTATTTTCCTGCTCGCTTTCCTCTTCCGGATCTTCCATTCGAACAGTCATATTTCCCTTATCATCAAAACTCACATGCACCGGCACCACGCCTGCCAGTTTAAAAGCCCAGCTCTTTCCACTGGATTCCTGTACCCCCCTCCCAGTCCGCATGCCTCCACTCGGGACAGAATATACCCCCAGGAACACAAGCGTATTGAGAATAATTTTTTTGATGAGCGAACTCTTCCCTATTTTTTGACCCAAGTTTTTCTCAATGGCCGCATTCAATCCGCCATGCGCTGCAAATCCCAGCAGCAAACCCAATCCTGCCATTAAAACAGAATCCACTGACACGCCAACCACCAGATCCGTGAAAAAGGGAAGAGCCACAAAACTTGTGGAAGCCACAAGAGTGGCTTTTAAGGACAGCTTGACATCATACTTAATCGGCAGGCCGTTCGGCTGCGCAACACCTGTGAAATAATGAAGAGGAAATATCAAAACAATTGCTATGCCCAAAGGCACAAAAACAGAAGCGCCTGACCCCATAACCAATAAAAGAGGGGAAGAAAAACCTGACAAATCCGTAACCAACAACCAATATGTTCCCATAATGCCTAAAACAGCATAAAAAACAACCTCCACCCCTGCCACCTGCCAACCCGTGCCTTTTAACCCAAACAATCGCAAAAACTTTTGCACAGCGCCAACAGCGCCCAAGGGTTTAGTCTCTCTGGCATCAAGAAATTCCACAAACTCTTCACCAATTTCACTTTCAAAGCCATCCGCCCCTATTTCGGTTTCATCTCCTTCTCCGTCCAACAAAGGCACAAAAAATACCTCCAATTGCAAAGACTCCAGAATTTCATAGAAACCCTCTCTTTTCCCCTCTATTTGGGCATCGAACAATGCCACAACATCATCAACCCCCAAAAAACCAAATCTGTCATCAAATAACTCCCAGAGCTCTGCACAAGTCTTTTCTTCACCCAAAAGCCCTCCGGCGTCTTCAACAAATCTCTCATAGGCTTCTTTCAAAGCCTCAGAGGACTCTTCACTGACCATTGTCTTCTCATCCAGCAAAAGCAAAGCCGTCATTAACAAATGCTCAATATGCCATTCTTCACTGCCTTCAACATCAATCAGATGGTCCTCTGTTTTCATCCCGCCGGGCATTTCAAGCTGTTTGCTTGCCAAGTCTCTCCTTTCTCTCAATATCCGCGCAAATTGTTGTGCCGACTCTTCTTGGGCTTGTCTCTCTCTCAAACGTCTTTCTGTGCGCGTCCTCCTTCTTGCTGTTGTTCCGGCAGCAGTCCCTGCAGCATATCCGATTTTAGGAATCTCCCTGGCATTTTCATGGTCCATAAGAGTCACGGTTTCGTATTCAGGCATTAACTGATGTCCGTTTCGTGTTTGCACCCAGATTCCGTCTCTTGATTTAAAGGGATCCACCCGGAGCTGTACTTCTAACACATCTTCCCAACCGCCGTTTTTTGGAATGCGTCTCGGAGACAAAAAAAGACTAAAACCATCAAAGGTTTTTTTCACCGGTTCCTGACGGTTCTGCCATTTTGACACAACATCCTGTACATTGATGAGATCCACTGTTTTTTCACCCTTCAAAGAATCCACGCGTAAAAAATTCCCCTTGTCATCTCTGATAAATGTCACTTCATATTGATTCGATGCCTTGAAAGACGGCGGATTCACATAAATGGTCTGCCTCTGTTGATAAGGATCTATTTGATCGGGCCGAGATCTGACAGCATCCGGCACGTGAAAGGCCTTTCTGGCATCGCTTATCATCAATGAGTCGTCAAGCAGTGCCTGCAAAGACAGAAATGGGAAAAAAGGCGCCCTATCATAAGCATCTGCTTTCATTTTTTCCACGTGCCGCACAAGCGTGTACAATGGAGCTGTTTTTCCATTGCTGTACACCCAAAAACGATTGAGCCCGAAATCAGTCACAGAACTCACAGCCTCAATATGTCCTATGCCTATATGTCCTTTTTCCCGATTAATCAAAAAACTATAAGCCAATTTCTTGTTGCGTGATAAAACCACGGCCACTTCAATGGAACCAAACTTTGAGGGCACGAAAAATTGATCAATCTGACGACGAAAATCAGGTCTGGTGCCAGGATCTCCCCACGTGTCAAGCGTTCTGCCTGACAGCATGACATGCCCCCATGACTGCGGGGATTTCGTGAAGCGAATAGGCATTGAGACAACACCGGTTTGTTTTGATAACTCATTGCCTCTGGCGCACAATCTGCCCGCCAAATCATCTTCTATGGCGGGCGGGAAAGCCTCAATATCATCTTCCTTTTCTTTTAAATGCAATTGAGCAAGCAGCTTTTGAATATTAAAGGAAAAAGCATGTTGATCCAAAATATCAATGTCCGGCCCGAACGCTGAATCCGCTCTAAAACTTCCGGAAATAACAGCATCCCTGTTTGGCGTGCTTGGCAAAAAGCGCCACAAAATATCATGCTGATAAAAAATTCTGGGATAATATCGGCCATTGACAGGCAAATAAGCCACAGTGGCAGCGACGTTTTTATCAAACAGATAAAAGACTCTTGAAAAAGCGCACGAAAACAATTTTTTCCCTTTTCCATCGCGCATGAAGCCCTGGTATTTTGGCGCCACCTCCCAGTCCTTTAACGCCTGCACATTTAAAGCAGAAGACCCATTTAAAAAAACATTGTTCAAAATCTCTTCAGTATTTTCCACAAGCTCTACAACAGGCGTTCGAGGGGTGAAATCCGGCTTCTTTGTTTCCCGGTCCTCAACCCACAACATCAATGTCAACAATGATTGATAAGTGACTTGGATGTTCGCGGACGGATATTTCTTTAAATATTCAGGCACGGCACTCTTTAAATCATTAAATCGTCTTTTATCGCGGCGGTAAAGAGAAATCACTTTTTCTTCCTGAAGGACCAAATTCATTTCAGACAGGCCCCTCAACAAATCTTCAGTATCCCTTCTATACATGCTCTCATTAACCGCACGCTCTTTTGCTGCCAATTCTTGATCTGCTTGATCCAACAAATCACTGAATGCCGCGCCACTGACAGGATGGCCGGAAAAATAAGTTTTGCATGTGCCCCGAAATTTCTTGTCTCCGAGAGAATAAAGTCTCTTCACGCAATCAAAAAAACCATCTTCTCTTGGGTCTTCTGTTAAAGACAATGGGTTGGCCAGCAAAAGCCGGCCGACAGGCGTGACAAAAAACCGGCTGTGTTCGGTTAAATAATAACCATGCGCATTCAGCCTTTGATTGATTTCCAAAAAGTCCTGAATTGTTTCATCAGTAGCATTCTTCATTGTGTCAGGGCTGTCCAAATCTCCCGGCACAATATCTTTGACCATGAACGGGGTGGTCTTAAATCTGCCGAATTTGCCGTCACTTGTATTTTTCTCCAGCCCGTAATATCTGGCGCTTACCCCCAGATGCCCGGCCACCTGAGAATATTTCAGCAGCCTTTTCACATCGTCACTGTAATTCTCAGGCGATTGATTTGGCTTTATCTCATCAACCATTTCTATCTGCACGAGCCGGCCTTGGTATTGACCCAAATACGTGATCCCACTCGCCTGTCTTTCACGCAAATAATTATTATCCACAATCATATCAGCAAACACGCGCAAATCAGAAGGAGAAAGCGTTGATGGAGAAGGTATGGCAAGGGAACTTTCAGTATGAGTCATGGCATTTAAATGCTGCGTCCCAAAAACAGAAGGCTCAATGGAAGGGACAGAAGTTGGGATGAGGTGATATCTCTTATACGACCTGCTGGATTCCAACACAATGTCCTGAAACACAATTCTGGGAAGTGCTGCTCTATGACCGGTCTTTTTGAATTGACGCATCAATTCTTGAACAATCTGAGGCCTGTCACTGGATATTCTTATCCCTGACATCAATGGAACAACAAAATAAGGCATATCCATTTCCATCCCCAACAAATACCCCACCATATACACCATATAGGGGACACTGTTCATTATTAAAGTATTTTTTCCAGCGTCCCTCTTCTCCGCTATCCAGGCTTTGATTGACTGTGTGGCCTTGGCCAGCCAGG
>JANQER010000378.1 GCA_028278255.1 Elusimicrobiota bacterium
CAGCCTTTTGCCTGTCCTGCAAACTGTCTCTGGCCAGATCCAAATCCCTGACAAGAGCTGTCCGCCTTTCCAACAAGCCTTCCTCATCCCGCCGCCTGAGATCTTGAATGGCCGCATCTTTCGCAGCCACATCTTCCCGGGCGCGCGTTAAAAGATTATGCAATTCTTTTTGATTGTTTAACACCTGCTGGAGACTGGTTGTCAGGGTTGTTTTTTCAGTCTGCAGGTTTTGACGCTCTTTAAAAACAGAAAGGAACTGATAACGCGCAATGGCTTCCCGCTGCACATCAATGTCTCTCATCCACTGTGCAAGCCGTTCCAGATAATGAATCTGTTCATGAAGCCCTTCCAAACGGTCTTCCAAAGAGGCCAAATCCGTCAGCCCCTTAGACACCTCCCGGAACACCTCATCATCAGGCGCTGGCAGCATGTGCCTGAGCAGCTGAGAATAATCACGCGTGCCGTGCGCCATTTGACGGTAAGCTTTGCTGATTTTCCAAAATTCCGTTAAACGCTTAAAATCCGCTTCTCCGCGCGTCAGACGCGCGGCAATGATTTTCCGGTACCGGCTGATTTGATAATGCACTTTTTCTTGCCCCAAAGCAGCGCGCAGTTCTTCCCGTGTGATCGGACGGTATGCGTTTTGGCTGTCCGCAGCGCTTTGGAGGAGCGGCACTTCAGACAGAGGGCCGGGATAAACAAACCCCCAAGTGTCCATCTGTGCATTGGGGTGGGCAAGTTCTGCACCCAGGCCCAAGGTCAGCAAACCTTCTTGTTCTGTTTCTAATTCCACTGCCGCATAAGCAATGGTGCGTCCCTTATTTTGAATGCCTTTTTCCGCGTCATAACGCTGAACAGCGCCGCGCAATGTGCGGCCTTCTTCCCGTTTGCCCCACAAACGGGCAGCGGCATTGAATTCCATGTCCTGATTGCCGGACAAAACCCATTGCACCGCATCCAAAACCGTGGTTTTGCCCGAGGCATTGTCTCCCACAAGAAAAAGATGCCCGCGCACAGGGATTTCCGCGTCCACAAAGTTATGGAAATTAATCAGACGAATTGTCTTCAGCCGGTACGAAGTCCATGTCATCGGAAGAATCCTCGTTTTTGTCAAGGGTATTTAAACGTTCGATCCATGCCGGATCCGATAATGTACGGGTGTCATAAAAATAAATGGCCGGCAAAAATTCATAGAGCTCGCCTTCCCGCGCAGGCTCTTCATTGGCTTCAGCCGGCGTGGGGGGAATATAGCGAATAAAACGATAATGCTTGAGCGTGTTCCAGGTGTCTTGAATTTCACGTCTTAAGGCAGCATCGTCAGGCGCGCGGTCTCCCAAAAGTTCTCTGAACCGGCGGCGCGTGTGCTCATAAAATTCATTATGAAAAAAACGCAAAGGCGGGTCGCGTTCCACATCCCAATTGGTGCGACGGCCTTCCAATTCAAAATATTCCAAAAGAAGAGCAAACACCAAACATTGATTGCGCCGCGTTAAACGAAACGCATCATGTTCCGAATCCCGCAGCGCCGGGTTTTCACGGCCGCGTTTCAAAAGCCTGGCGCAGCGGGTGTCCACAATCAAGTCCCAGCCAAAATAACGCTTAAAAAAATCCTCAAAAGCCGCACGCCGGCGCCGAAGATCCTGAAACAAAACAGGATCATCTTCCCGGTAAAAATAAGGCGCTTCTGTCAGCACATTCAATGCGCGGCGCACTGTTTCACGATTCACTTCATCAAGCGCCAAACCGCTGTTTTTGTCATCATCAGACATATTTTTTCCTGTTCAAGCGTTTGTCTCCCATACGGTTAATGTGTGGTCAGGGGCTTCCAAGTGTTTTTGGTCTGCGGAAATATCCGCTGTCCCTTGGGACAGGGCAATGGACACGCCGGCGCGTTTCAAAACGCGTCCTTGGCCCAAATAATGGGCCTTAGCGGTTTCCAGCCAGGTAAAAGGATTTTCTCCTTTTTTAAGAGACGCTTCTGACAAACGCCCGTTTTTTCGTCCGGACAAAAGCGTCAGATACACATATTGACGCAGCATTTGTCTCCGGTTATTTTCTTCTTGAAAAACCCGGTCCGGACAATTATCAACACGACGAATTGTTTCAGGCGCTCCCCGCGGCGCCCATTGACGGAATTGGCGGGGCGCCGGCGGACGGGTTTTGCCCTCTGCCGAAGGATACGGGTCATTTGGAAAATGCGCAAAAGCCGTGAGGTCCCGCAAAAAAACAGGCGTCACTTCATCGTTCTCAGGACGCCGGGCTATCTGGACCAAGCGGCTTCTCCATTCTTCCAGCCGGAAATTGCGGTGCTCCAAATCCCGCAAATGACGGTGAATGCGGCTGATCACTTCAGAGGCCATTCCCTCGACGCGCGCGCATGTTTGGATCAGTCTGCCGCCCGGCTCCAGAAACGGCAGAAGCCCTGACAATATTTCTCCGGGTTCTTTCAGCCGGCGCTTGATCCAGCCGCCTTCTTCTTTAAGCATATGAAAAGCCGTGTCCAGCAGAGTCCGATTGGACGGACGCAAAAGACGCCGGGCTGCCATATAAGCTTCACGGCCCAAAATCCTAAGCCGCCTCAGATACTGATCCGCATATTGTTCAAGCCCTGACACAATGCGCCGCAATTCTCCGGCTGACACTGTTCCCCGGGCAAAAGTGTAAAGTTCCGCCCGAAGAGATGTCAGATCTTCCAGAATCATATCTGTTTCATCATACGCAGCCAAAAGAAGGTACATCATCCGCCGGGAAGATTCAGGGTCCGGCGCTGCGGCACGGGCTTTGCGGATCAGCCCGTGTGTTTCGCGCAAACGGCCTGTTAAATCCAAAAGCAAATCGCGTCCGTCACGGGTTTTGCCGTGAACTCGCTCTTCCAGGCGGTCTTCCAGCCATTCCAAAAAACTCACTGTGTCATCCGTCAGAGAATACCGGTAATGTTCACGCCGCCTGTCTTTATACCCGCGGATGCGCGCCGGCTCCACTTCCCGTTTCACACAGCCCCAGTCAGCCAATTGCTCCACATCCTGCGCAAAACGATCCATTGAATAAGAAGTGTGAAGGCATGCCTCAGCCGCCGGCCGAATCTCATCATAGAAATCTCCGTGCAAAGGGGCCAGCTCATGCCGCCGGCGGAAAATGAGCAGCGCATAAAGCAGCGTGAGATAAGCCGGGGCATTGTCACTGAAAAGGAACCGCGTCACAGGCCCGTCTGCCAATTGGCTCAAAGAGAGATGACACCCTTTTCGAAAAGCAGACATCGGCTCCTGCCGAAGACTGCGGGAATATTCTTCTTGTAAAGATGAGTCAGCTGAAGGCTTGTCCATCATTCTCTTATTTTAGCATACGAGCGCATTTTGGCATAGCAAGCTTTATTGCTTCCAAATTGATATAATATATGATCTGGATAAAAAGGAATAAAATGATATACAATAGATGAAAAAGCGAAGGAAGTCATGCACAATAAAACAATGAATCATAGGAGATCCTCTCTTACTGAAAAAGAAGTTTCGATTATCATCAAAAATTTGTCTTCTGTTCATCCTGTTTTGATTTATTGCTTTGGGTCAAAAGCGAATGACAAAATGCATAATGACAGTGATATTGACATTGCTTTCCTTTCGAATAAAAAAATAAGCTCTTATGAAAATTTTCAGCTGTCTGAGAAATTGGCTTCTCACTTAAGCAAAGATGTTGACTTGATTCCCTTACTGAGCGCCAGTGTGGTTTTAAAATGCCAGGTGATCAAGTCAGGAAAATTGATCTACTGTAAAAGTGAAAAAGCAAAAAATGAATTTGAAATGTATGCGTTAAGTGATTATGCCCGACTGAATGAAGAACGCCGGCCAATCATTGAACGTGTCCTTCATGACGGAACCGTGTATGGATATTGATATTTTTCTCAATAAAAAAGCAATCATTGAGAGATGTTTACATCGTATTCAAGAAGAATATGCGGATAACTCTAAAAATTTAGAAGATATGACACGACAGGATTCAATTGTTCTCAATCTGCAACGCGCTTGTGAGGCTGGCATTGATCTGGCCATGCATGTGATATCCGCCCGTAAAATGGGAATACCGCAAAATTCAAGAGAGGCTTTTCAGATTTTGGCGCAACATAAATTGATCAGCCGGTCTCTTGGGACTCGTCTTCAAAACATGGTGGGATTCAGAAATGTTGCCGTGCATGATTATCAATCTCTGGACTTGGACATTTTGTCCAAAATCCTGGATTTGCATCTGAAAGATTTCCAAGAATTCACAGCCGACCTTCAAAAATTACTCCCTAAAAAATGAGCTTTCCCTTTTTCCCTGGAAAAGCTATATGGTTATATGTGTCCCCTTGTAGCAAATACTACAACTAATTTACCATAACTTAAAGTCTATCCGGCGTCCAAAGAAAATCGGAATTTAAGAAGGGCAACTTTAAAATAGTATAATAGTATCGAGTTTCAGGGAAAGCCGCTAAAAATGAAGAAAACATATCTCAAAATGATTCAGGGGATTAAAAAAAGGGGAAAACGGGAATGGTCTGTTTATATTCTCGAATGCGGCAACCGGACTTTTTATACAGGGATTGCCAAGGATGTTAGCGCCCGGATAAAGAAACACAATATTGGCAAAGGCGCGGCTTATACCAGGGCCCACCTGCCTGTCAAACTGATTTGGAAACAGATCAGATTAACCCGGTCAAAAGCCCTGATACTGGAAGCAAAAATTAAATCTTTGTCACGGCGCCAAAAAGAAAAATTCATCGCTAAAAAAAGGACAAAACCATGCCGGAAGAAATATATGTCAGCACAGATGTAGAAGCAGATGGGCCTATCCCCGGACCAAATTCTATGCTTAGTTTTGGCTCCGCCGCTTACAAAGCCGACAAAACCCTTGTGGACCGGTTTTATGTGAATTTGGAGCTGCTGCCCGGCGCCGCTCCTGATCCCAAGACCATGCAATGGTGGAAGAAGAATCCCAAGGCCTGGGAAGCCTGCCAGAAAAACCAAAAACCTCCGGAACAAGCCATGGCAAGCTATCTTGCCTGGCTCAAAAACCTGCCGGGAAAACCTGTTTTTGTGGGATATCCTGCGGCGTATGATTTTATGTTTGTGTATTGGTATTTGATCCGTTTCACAGGGGAAAGTCCTTTCTCGCATTCAGCCCTGGACATCAAAACATATGCCATGGCCCTCATGAAATGCGGCTACCGAAAATCCATCAAAAAAAACATGCCCCAAAAATGGTTTGAAAATCTGCCGCACACACACAATGCTCTAGACGATGCCATTGAACAGGGCGCTCTGTTTTGCCATATGCTCAATGAAAATAGAACATAATGGAAATGAATAAAACCGGTTTAAGGATTATGCTCATGGGGTTATTATTGCTTTTGGGAAGCCAGACACCTGCTGCTTTGGCTGAAAGTCAGCGTTATTTAAAAAAACATGTAAAAGCGCTCACAGACATAGCGCCGCCAAGAAATTATTTTTATGTGGAATCCCTGGACAAAGCCGCAGCCTATATAGGAGATTATTTCAAATCCTTGGGCCTTCAAACCGAATATCAAGAATTCAATGTGGAGGGACGCGTGTACAAAAACGTGCGGGCATTTTATGGCCCGCCCTCTGATCAAAGAATTATTATCGGCGCCCATTATGATGTGTGCGGCCATCAGCCCGGAGCCGATGACAATGCCAGCGGCATTGCCGGGCTTTTGGAAACAGCCAGATTATTGACTGAAAAAAAACCAGCCATCACCCATCTCATAGAATTTGTAGCGTACACTTTGGAAGAACCGCCCTATTTCCGAACAGATCACATGGGAAGCGCTGTTCACGCCAAACAGCTTCATGACGCCGGGCTCAAAGTCAAGAGCGTGGTGGTGTTGGAAATGATCGGATACTTTTTAACTGACAAAAACACCCAGAAATATCCTTTGGGCTTTATGAGATATATCTATTCCTCTCGCGGCAATTACATTGGAGTGGTCGGCAACTTAAAAAGCTTTAAGCTGGCCAGAACAATAAAAAAAACCATTCAGAAAAAATCTTCTATTCCTGCCGTGTATTTGTCTGCTCCGTCTATTGTCCCTGGGGTTGACTATTCAGATCACCGCAGTTATTGGCCTTATGGCATCCCGGCTGTGATGGTGACTGATACAGCTTTTTACCGCAACCCGCATTATCATCAGCCAAGCGACACGCCTGGCACCCTGAATTACACAGCTATGACCAAAGTTGTTCATGGCGTGTATCATGCCCTCTGCGAACTCGCCTCTGAAAAAAGGAATCCAAAAAAATGACCTCAAAAATATATCCTGAAACAGAAATTCCACAATAACAGGGAATTTCTACCGTTCCCTATTTCTACTTGACAAAATTTATTTTAAGGCATATAATGATTATTGTAGCCATCATAAATACGTTTATTTTAAATTATATTGCCTGGAGCCATCATTATGAGCGTATACGGAATGAGCGATCGGACTGTTTTAAAAGAAATCGGACGCCGTTTAAAAAATTTTCGTCTTAACAAAAACATATCACAGCAAGATTTGGCTGAGAGGGCAGGCTTAAATCGCACCACGGTCGGCGATATAGAACGCGGTGCACCTTTTAGCATGCTGGCTTTTGTCCAAATGCTGCGCGCACTCAATATCCTTGATGGCGTCGGCACATTTTTACCGGAATCTGGAATCAGTCCTTTACAAATGGCCAAAATGAAAGGAAAAATGAGACGCAGAGCATCCCATCGCAAACAAAATTCGGATCAGGGAGCGCAAGAATGGTAAATCAAGCAGACACAGCCTATGTGCGGTTGTGGGGAAATCTGGTAGGGGCCGTGTTATGGGATTCTGACAGGGAATTGGGAATCTTTGAGTTTGATAAAGGATTTATGCAGAAAGGGATTGATATTTCGCCGTTACAAATGCCTGTTGCCGATGCTTTGAAGGAATCTGGAAGGTTTGAATTCCCTATGCTCTCCAAACAAACCTTTAAAGGATTGCCCGGGTTGCTGGCTGATGCGCTTCCAGATCATTATGGAAATAATATTATTGATGCTTGGCTCGCACGCCAAGGACGGACGCCGGAAAGTTTCAGCCCTGTGGAGCGCCTTTGCTATACAGGCACGCGCGCCATTGGCGCTTTGGAATTTTATCCAATAAAGAATGAATCAATTGAAAAGTCAGCGCCAGTGGAAGTGGCGGCATTGGTGGGATTGGCCTCTTCAGTGATTAATGAACGTTCTCAATTAAAATCCGGATTTAAAACAAAATCATCAAAAGCATTGATGGATATTATCCGGGTAGGAACTTCAGCCGGCGGAAATCGCCCCAAGGCAGTGATTGCTTTGAATGATCAGACAAATGAAGTTCGTTCCGGGCAGGTGGAAGCGCCGGAAGGGTTTGATCACTGGGTGTTGAAATTGGATGGGGTGGAGGACAATACATTAAAAGATCCCAAAGGATATGGCCGGATTGAATATGCGTATCATCAGATGGCGGTTTATGCAAAAATCCATATGACTGAATGTCGTCTTTTGGAAGAAAACAGCCGGGCGCATTTTATGACCAGACGATTTGATCGTCAGGAGAATCAGAAGAAGCACATGCAGTCCTTATGCGCTTTGGCACACTTTGATTTTAATGCGACTGGACTGTATTCTTATGAGCAGGCTTTTCAGGTAATGAGGGAACTGAGGCTGCCCTACAATGATGCGGAACAGCTGTTCCGTCGCATGGTGTTTAATGTTGTTGCCCGCAATCAGGACGATCACACAAAAAACATTGCCTTTTTAATGAATGAAAAAGGGGAGTGGCGGCTTTCTCCTGCTTTTGATGTGATTTATTCTTATCACCCAAAAAGCCGCTGGACAAGCCAACATCAGATGTCCATTAACGGAAAGAGGGAAAATATTTTAAGACAGGATTTTCTTCAAGTGGGCGGTGAGATGAATATTAAATCCTGCAATTCTATCGTTGATGAAATTGTGGAGGCTGTTTCCCACTGGCCGCAATTCGCCGAAAAAGCAGGCATTCCCACTGCCCAAATCAAATCCATCAGAAAAACCCACATCCTATTATAAAAAAAATCATAATAATGATATACAATATGTGCATGTGCAGATTTAACCCCAATGCGGTGCGGCCGGTCGTCCAAAAGACATCGATGACATTGAAAAGCTTTTGTTGATTCAAAGGGAAAAATCAAATGGATAATACTTCTCATCAATGGGAAGAGGGATGGGACGGGCATGAAAAAGCCCAGCTCTTGCGTATGGCAGCCCTGACTTTTCATGAAAAATTAAAATGGTTGGAAGACGCCCAAAATTGGGTGGATTCTCTTAGGCACATGGGAGACGCTGGCACCCATACTGACAAAGTGGCTATTTTTTAATCCATTTGCATTCTATAATTTAATTTTTGCATTCCCGGTTCATCCGGGTTAGGCTTTGGCCAAAGGGTGGGAGGATTGATACTGTTTTTTGCGGTAACGGTTGCCCATTTGCAAGTAAATTTGAGTGGTTGAAATATCACTGTGCCCCAACAGATCTTGAATGGCTTTGAGATCAGCATTGTTGTTGAGCATGTGCACTGCACAAGAATGGCGTAATAAGTGGGGGTAAACTCTTTTTTTGATTCCTGCATACCTGGCATACTGTACAAGGATCCATTCAATATACCGGCGCAAAGCTGATTCACTGAAATTCTTCTGTCTCATGTTTTTAAACAAAGGGTCTTTGGGGTCACGTTCCACTTTATTGAGGAATTCTGTGATCAGTATTTTTGTGCCGTCATCCACATCCACCCACCGGCTTTTGCCGCCTTTTGACTTGGCCACAAGAATCTGGTTTTGATCCATATCAAGATCCTGCACTTTTAAACACACCAAATCACCCAAACGCATGGCAGTGGCATAAAAAATCCGGATCATCACCAGATCCTGAAACCACTGGTCTCTGGGTTTTTTAAAAGGGTTAGACTGAATCGTGCGCAAAAGAGTCAATACTTCATCTTCACTAAGGGGAATAGCCAGATTTTTCTGAAACTTAGGCGCTTCAATCCAATCCCGCACAGAATTCAGATGTTCCTCAGTATTATTCAGCCATTTGTAAAAGCTTTTCACAGCGCTTAAGGTTCGGTTAATAGAACGCTTGTTTAAAATTCCTTCTTCATCCAATGATTCAATAAATTCTTCAATATGAACCCGTCTGACATCTTTAAAAGTAATGGCTTTTTTATTCAAAAATCCAAAGAACCTTTCCAAATCAATAGAATAGGCTTTCACAGTTAAAAAGCTGCGCCCCTGGGCCCGGTAAATCCTGTTCAAAAATGTCTTGGCCATATCCGGCAGATTCCGCTCGCGGATGCTTCCTATAATAACTTTTAACTTTTTCATAAAATCATGCCGCCGCGCGAACGAGACTCATTAATGGCTTCAAGAGTTTCTTCTATTTGCCTTCGTTGCTGCTTTCTATCGCCAAAAAAAGACGGTGGAACCACCTGATCCGGAAAAAAGAGTGGGCATTCTAACATATAGCAACAGCCTCCAAACACTTATGTTTAATTAATGATTAAATCTGTTTTAATAATAGGAAAACTCCGCTTAAAACTCAATAAATATGTAATAATAAATATGTAATGATGAAAAAAAACTTGACGGCCATGTTATTCTAAAATATAATGCAAATGATTTGCAATAAGCCGTTGGGATGAGGTGTGAAAATGAGTTTACGATATATTGCCCTTGCCATGGCTATTCTCGCCATGTCTTCTGTGATTGCGCATACAGCGCATCCGGATGCCGGACATGCTCATGATTCGCATACACACAAATGCGCTCTTTATAGGGTCATTTCTTCAGGTGAAATCCCTCAAATTTTTTCGTACAGGCCATTTTTCAGGTTGTCTTATGTAAATCACTTTATCCAGCCGCTTCTTATTGAGTTGGCTGTTTCTGCCCCAAAAAACTCCCGCGCTCCTCCTGTCGTTTAGCAGGGAACGGTCGCGACCGTTCCTTACTTAATTTAAAACAAGTCTTAATATGTTAAGTTATGCGCTGAAGATTTTTTTCAGCATTGTTCATTTTATTAGGGAGGGAATTTATGTATAGATTTAAATTTATTCGTTTGATGTTATTGGTTTTATTTACGGTCAGTCTCGGAGTCAATCCTGGCCTGGCAGCTGGGAATCAGGCTTTGGGTTCCCAACAGTTGAATCCCGATGTGTCGGCCATTGTGGACATGTTCTACCATAAGGATGACGCAAAAGATGGATTTAACGAGATCAAAGAGAATATAGCGGGTTTCGGTCATACTCACGACGATGATCATGGACATGATCACGGTGGCTTGTCGAATGGCTTTAATATGCGCCATGCCGAACTTTACTTTTCAGCTGATGTGGATCCCTATTTCAAGGGGACAGTGATCGCCGGCATTGATCTGGAGAGCGCTGAATTGGAAGTGGCGGAAATCGAAACCACCCAACTCCCTTGGGGACTGAAGATTAAGGGCGGAAAATTCTACAGCGATTTCGGCCGTATCAATCCTCAGCACAGCCACTCTTGGGATTTTACAGACCAGGTGCTCATCTATGATCTTCTGCTTGGCTCTCATGGATTAAATGAAAAGGGCGCTCAGTTATCCTGGCTCGCGCCGACGCCTTTCTATTTGCTGGCCGGTGTGGAAAAGTTTCAGGGAAGCAATGAAAAAATGTTTGTGTACCATGGAGATGGACCGCTCCCGAAACACGACGGCCCTCGGGTGACCACAGGCTGGCTAAAG
>JANQER010000410.1 GCA_028278255.1 Elusimicrobiota bacterium
CCCTGCAGAGCTTGGGCGCAGGCCGGGATATTTTGTTTAAAGCCACAATTAAATCAGTCGGCGGAGAGATTAAATTGGAGGCAGACGGTTATGTGCTGCAAGGGGAAAACGGCTTGCTGCAGGCTTCCTCTTTAGACAAAATCACCGTGATAAGCCGTGAGAATTTACCGCCCGGATTTGATATGGATTTGTCGGGTGATTTTGACTGGTTGACCCAGGGCCCGAATTACAGCGGCAATGGCCAAATTATGGGCATGGACCCTCAGGGGAATCCGGTGTCTGCTGCTGTTCAAACGATTTTTCAAAACCCAAAAGACAAAAACATTGTGTATATCGGCACTGTCAATGGCGGTTTGTGGCGCACTCTGAATATCAATGAAAAGAAATATGTCAATCCAAGTTCCCCTTCAAAATCAGCTGCGCCGAATGTGGGCGCAGGAACAGGATTCACTTTAAATGCCGCGGCCGGCGGCGGGACAGACAAATTGACAAAAGACAGTGATTACCGGTATAAGATTGTGTTTGTTGACGAGACAGGCGCTGAAAGCAATTCCTCGGTGTTCGTCAACGTGTCTTTAACGGGGAATAACAACAAAGTCGAAATCACCAATATCCCTATTGGCCCGCCCGGCACTGTCAAAAGGCTGATCTTCCGCACGGCAGCATTAACCCCGGGAACGGATAAAATCAAAGGCCAGGACAAAGTGTCATTGTATTATTTGGTCAAGGAAATCGGGGATAATACGACTCAATCATGGGACGATGTTATGGCTGATGCCGCTGCCACGGCGGAATTAAATAGAAAACTTGAAATCGAAGTGCCGAACCCTGTGTGGGAACCATTGACCGATGAGTATCCGTCTTTGGCCATTGGGGCTTTTGGTTTTGATCCGGAGGATCCGAATATTTTTTATGTGGGAACAGGCAGCGCCAGCGCCAGCCATAAAGGCGGGCCGTCCATCGGAATACTGAGAACAAAGGACGGCGGGAATTCTTTTGAATTGATTGACTGCAATCAGAAGTTTGTGGGCGTGAAAATAAGGGACATCGAAGCATACACTTACTTTCAGGACAAAAATTATGATGCCGGCAATAAGGACTATTTCGTCAAATGGGATCCAGTGAACAACCGGCTGACTGTTTATTACAAGGCGGATAATTTCACGGCCAAAAATGTGCGTGATTTGATCAATCATTTAAATACAGACACCAAATTAACAGCTTCACTTTTTCAGGAAACCAATACGGGCGGCGGCACTTTTGCCAATGAAATGATTTTTGAAAATGTGACTTCCGGCGGCGATGCCGGAGAAGCCGCCGGCGCTATATTCCCCGGCGGGCTAAACAACGCCAATAATGCCATTGTGTTCACGGCAATCGATCCCGGCACTCTCTATGACAATTTAAAAGTGGTGATTAAAAACACAGTGACGAAAGGCAATGAAAAAGTGTCTTATGCGGACAATGTGCTGACCATTGAGATCGCCACAGGCGCGAACAGCGCCACAGCCACCACAGCCGCTGAAATTATAAGCAAAATCAATAATGACCCGCATGTTAAGCTTTACTGGAAAGCGGAAAGAGCTGTTAATTCAGGCGATGGAACATACAAGGCCGGTACGTATAAAGGCGTGACATCCGGCGGCGAGGTCGGTAAAAGAGCCGTTGTGATTTTTAACCTGAAAGGTGTGAACAATGCTTTGTATATTGAGGCGGACAGTGACGGCCCTGCGGCCAATGATATAGAGATCATTTTAACCAATAAAATCAGACAGGTGCTGGTTGGTACCGGCCAGTTCAATGCTGAGAACGGCAAGGACCAGGGCGGGCTTTTTATCAGTTATGACGGGGGCGACTATTTTGAAAAGATATCAGCCAAAACAGGCGCTGACTTGCCGGCTGGCACTGTCACGGATATGGTGGTTGCCAATGACGGGACATGTTTTGCAGCAGTGGTGGGCGGCGGAACAGGCGCATTTTTGAACTTCAATACCATGTCTGTGAATAGAAGCATACAGTCTCAATCGCTGTCTATCAAGCTGAGTTCTACGACTTTTGGTGATTGGGCGCTGCTGACAGGGGGCAATAAAAGAGGATTTAAAATCACTATAGGCGGTGAGACCAGGGAGTTTTTTATTGATTTTAGCGGGGTTGGCAGTATGAGTGATGTAGGAAATAAAATATGGGTCGCTCTGTTGAATGCCTATGGCTGGGACAATGTATTGGTGACTCTTTCTGGCGACACATTGACCATTTATAACACCAGCCAGCAATATAGACTGGTTGAAAAATTAGAAGACCCTGATACAGGAAAATCACTCTTGGGCCCTGCTGAATCCGGTATATACAAAAGCGTGGATCATGGGTTGACATGGACTCACAGTACCGGGCCTGCTGTGAAAAAAATGGGGGATTTTAGATCAGCCGGCAGAGTGGAACTGGCTCTCTATGAGGGCGCTGACGGCAAAGTTCTTTATGCCGCGACTTTGGAGGGCATTAGGGATAAAGACAATGACTCATACGGCGGGCAGCTCAAGGGTATTTTCAGAACAGATGATTCCGCCGGCGCAGGCACGCTGGGGAACAAATGGGATTATGTCATGGACACGCCTCTTTCCAGGGAGCTGAGCACCGACAGTTTAATCGGGCTTTTGAAGCCCAATCAAAAAGTGGGTCTGGCTGAAACGGAAAAAACAGTGGCGTCTGTGACGATAAAAGGCGCTGTGAACGATTTTACAGCCAATGGCTGGCGGGATTTGCAGGACAAAGAAATTAAATTGTCCATTGGTGGTTTTAAGAATAAGGTGATTAAGCTGGACACCATGAACACAGTGGGGAGCATGGCTGACGTAGAAACAGAGATGGCTAAGAAAATCAATGCTGAATTTGGAAAAGACGCTGTGCGGGTCTCATGGGATGCGTTGAATAAGAGGCTCTTGATTGTGAGCAATACTTTGCTGCCTTTAACGCTGGAAGACCCGGGTGGAGCCAACACGGCTTTTAAAAACACTTTAAAAGTTTATTTGCATGAAATCACAGATGTGCGAGTGATTGAAAATTTTTATAAAGTCGCTATAAAAGTTTCCGGTTTGAAAAACGAAGATATTATTAATAAAGACAAGTGGAAAGCTGATTTGGCGAACAACACAGCTTTTGCTATTTTTACTGACGCAGGGGGAAGGCACGTCTCTCCTGATTTCAGCACTGGGGTGGGCAGTATGCCTGATGTGGCAGATAAAATCAAGGGGGCGATTGATGCTCAATATCCCGGAGTAGATAATGTCAAAGTGACCTGGTTTGAAAAACTGCATTGTTTTGTGATTGAGAGTTTAAAATTGGGAAAAATCAGCACTGTGAATAATCAAAAACCAGCGCTCAAACAATCCATTTTTGATAAAACACTTCCAGTTTATTTTGAAACTATATATAAAGGATCTGCATACAATATGCAGCTGCAGGCTGTGGCGCCTGTGAACGGCGGAACCCCTGCTGATTTTAATAATGATTCCAAATGGAAAGCATTGATTGGCAATGCCAAGAAATTTCGTTTGACAGTGGGGACCAAAACCGCATATATTAATCCGCAGTTTGGCGCAATTGGCGCGACAGCCGGAAACATGACAACTGTTGTCCAGAAAATTCAGGACCAGTTGGATGCAGCGTTCGGAACGGACGCTTTAACCGTGACATGGGAAGACAGCGCCAACCCCAAACAATTCAGATTTGTCAGCAATACATTGATGCCTATTGTGGAAATCAGCGGTTCTGTGGACAATAATTCACTTTTTGATTCCGGACTTTCTCTTTATTTTGATTCGGCCAAAACCAGGATTATCACTGATTTTGACTTAATCAAACAGGAAACCAGCACAGCTTCCATACAAGTCACGCTCACAGACCCGGCCTTATGGGCTGATTTGACAAGCAGGGCATCTTTTTCTATCAGAGTGGATGGCATCAAAAAAGACATCAGACCGAATTTTACAGGCGTGGGAACAATGGATGATGCGGCCGCGCGTCTGCAAACAGCTGTGAATGCTGCTTATGCCGGGAATCCTGTTGAGGTGAGTTATAATCCTGTTTTTAAACGTTTTATTTTTAAATCCGTTTCCAACAATGCCTCCAAAGGCGTGGCTGAAATAGAATCCCCTCAGTATGATCATGGCGCTTATTTTGTTCGATCAAATTTTCCCTGGAGACCCAACAGCAGCACAACTGATATTTTTTTAGGGACTGATAATCATGAAGACTGGGAAGCTTTAAAAGACAATTATACCTTTATGATACAGGTGGATGGCGGCGCTCTTTGTGATATAACGCCTAATTTTGACGCCATTGCAAGCATGCCTCAGGCTGCTACCAAAATACAAACAGCCATACAAGGCGCGCATGCCAGTTTAACTGGTGTGACTGTGAGTTATGCTGATCAGAAATTCACTATAAATACCAATAGCGCCACTAAAATTCTCTTTCTCTGGGATCCTTTTAATGACAAGAGTAAATTGTCTTTAGTGGGCCCGGCCCAATCATTGGTTGACAACGGTATTGTGTGTATGGTTCAAAACACCGGGTCTTCGGATTTGTCTGTGTCGGCAATGGGCGCGCCTTATGATGTTTTTGGCGGGTATCTTGTGAAAGGTTCGGTTGAAAATCTGGGAACATCGTCAAAAATCACAGTGTCTCTTGGATCTGTCTATCCGCAAGACTGGGGAAGGTTAGCGGATAAATTTTCTTTTACAATACAATTAAACGGAAGCGCCGCTGTCAAAGTCACCCCGGATTTTACAGGCATTACTTCTGCCAAAACCATGTGGGATGTAAGTAAAGCGATTGAGACAAAATTGGGTGGGACGTATAAAGTGATTTACAGTATGTATAGCAGGAAATTTACCATTGACAGCGGAGCCGCCAATATTGATAAATTTGAAGACCCTTCTGACGGCAGCTTGAGTTTGTTTGGCCCGCGCTACTATAAGTCATCCGGTTATTTAGACAAAAATGCCGTTGAAAATATTGGAACCAATTCCATTAAGATATTATCCGGTTCTACGGAATTTCAAGATTTTAAAGCTTTAAAGAACAATTACTCATTTACGATTAAAACCGCTGGTACTGATGCCAGAAAAATCACGCCGAATTTCAGTGGGGTGGCCAATATGAATGATGTGGCCGATATAATCAAAGCGGCCTTGGGCGGCGCTTTTAATGTGGCGTACAATGGAGGAGATCATAAATTCACCATTACCAGCGGCGTACCTGCTATTGAACAGTTCAGCGACCCGGCAGACGGCACATTGTCTTTGATGGGATCAGTGTACTATCGTTTGGGCGGCTATTTGGTCAAAGACGGAATTGAAGACTTGAATGCCGGCGCGGAAATCAAAGTCAAAGCAGGTTCCGGTTATTATCAGGACTGGAAGGTTTTGAAAAACAATTTTTCATTAAAAGTGGAAGTCAACGGCACTGCAGCCGCTGAAGTCACGCCTGATTTTTCTGCGGTCACCAGTATGACGGATGTGGCCAATAGCCTCAAAACAGCATTGGGCGGCACATTTACAGTGACGTATGATGCCAATACGCAAAAATTCACTGTCAACAGCGGCAACGGCAATACCATTAAGCAATTCACTTTGTCCACGACAAATCCTTGGACAGTGGTGGGGCCGCCTGCTTACAAATTCGGCGGCTATTTTGTGGAAAATGCGATCAAAGGTCTAAACACGGTAGAAATACAAGTATTGGCCGGGTCCGGCAATTATTTGGCTTGGGAATATTTGAAAAGCGATCTGTCTTTTGAGTTTCAGGTTGACGGCAGCGCACAAAGCACCCTGACCCCGAATTTCACTGGCGTGGCAAATATGACGGAGGTGGCCGACAAGATCAAAACAGTATTAGGCGCTGCTGATTACACAGTGGTTTATGACCCTGCCACCATGATCTTTACCATCAAACACACCGGCGGCGCACAAGTGATTAAGAAATTTGAGCCGGCTTTTAGATCCTTGCGGTTGACGGAAACAACGCCTGTGGCAGGCGCAGGCGGTTATTTTGTGCCCGGAGGGATCACAGGCCTGAATGCCGGCGCTGAAATCAAGGTCACGGCCGGTTCCGGAGATTTCAGGGAATGGAAAGCATTGAGCAACAAGTATTCACTGACTGTCGAAGTGGATGGCAGCGCTGCCGGCAAGGTGACGCCTGATTTCTCTGCAGTCACCAGCATGGCGGAGGTGGCCGATAAAATCAAAGCGGCTTTGGGCGGCACTTTCACAGTGGTGTTTGATGCGAATACGCATGTGTTCACTATCAACAGCGGCAATGGCGCTACCATCAAACAATTTGCGTCTCCTTCGGACAAAAGCTTGTCATTGCTGGGCGGCGTGTCTCAAATATCAGTGCATTTAAATTCAGACAGTGTGCCCGGATGGAAATCATTGGCCGGCACCTTGTCATTTGGTGTGGATATTGGCGGCGTTGTTAAAGATGTGAAGCCGGATTTCAGCACTGTGTCAACCATGGATAATGTGGCTTCTAAAATAAAAGATGCCCTGGTAACGCAGTTTACGGCAGATGTGATTCAGGATGTGGTGTATGTGAACACCACGCAGGGAATTGTGATCACCGCCAAACCCGGTTATGACATCAGATCCATTGGCGATCCAATGATCGGCAAATCATTGTTTGGCAAAAATACCTTGTATGCGATCGGCGTGTCATTGCTTCAGGCTGAAAAATACGGCAATATGCACCCGGGCTCTCAGGGCGGCAAACATTTTTCCATTGCAGCGGACACAGCCAACAAAGACTATATTTATTTGGGCGGAGACAGGCAGATCAGTTATTATACGCCGGGAGCCTTGAGGGATAATCAGGCCAAAGTCAGCACCTATGTCGGGATTCTTTACAGAGTTCATGCGGTCAAAAACGCCAATCCCACGATGCAGACGCAGATCGTGGGCACAGGCGCGGATGTGTCTGCCGGAGACAGCACATTAAAAAATTATAAGCCAATGGGCACTGCGCCGCATGCGGATTCACGCTTCATCACGGTCATAAACAATGGAAATACATTGCTGGAAGCGGATGACGGCGGTGTTTTTATTATGCACAATCCGGCCGCTGAAAACAGGTATTGGCAGTCCATCAACGGCAATTTGGGCGTCACGGAATTCAGCAGTGTGGCTTACGACGTGTACAATGATGTGCTGGCCGGCGGCGCCCAGGACGTGGGCAATCAAGTGCAAAATGAAAGCAATGATTTGCGCTGGAAAACAGTCACAGAAGGCGACGGCAACACCAATGCCGTGGGCGTGGACGGCAATGATGTGTACCATTACTGTATAGGCAACAATCTGCACACTGTGATTCGCCGGAAATTTGATCAAAACAATGTGTTTCAGGAGTCAAAAGAATTAACCCTTCCGCTGAACAAAAAAGACAAGGATTTTAAGGATTTCACGCACATGGCAGTGGCTGTGAGTCCCGGGGATGGGAAGCGGATTGCGCTGGCCTATCGGGGCGTTTATGAAAGCACGAACAATGGAGACGCGTTTACGGATATTTCGCCTGATGGTGTGGACAAAGACATAGGGACTATAGAAGCCATGGCTTATGGAAAAGATGTGGCCACGGTTCTTTATGTGGCCGCGTCAAAAGATTATAAAGTGTATGTGCGTGACAACACAGGGGCATGGACCAGCAAAGCGCCCATCCCCAATGAAGTGATTCATGCGATTGTGGTGGATCCCACGGATTGGAAAATAGCCTATGCGATGAGCGGCAAGAAAATAGCCGTGACCGCAGACGGCGGCGCCAATTGGACGGTTTTGACGCAGGATTTAACAACGCTGGACCTCAAAACAGAGCTTCTTTCTATGGAACTGGTTCAGGTTGTTCAGCCTGATCTCATGATCACAGACATGAACGGAAAGACCATGCGCTTGTCTTTAACAGGCGCAGAGACTCTGGGCAATGTGGTGGCATTGATCAATGAAAAAGCCAGGATCAATGGTTTGAATTTGACGGCTGAATTGGATATCGCCAACAAAAGAATTAATTTAAAATATCCTGGAACTGTCACTGGAAATATCACGGCCGCATCAGTGGGAGCCGGCAGTGCGGCCGCTAAACTGGGACTGGTCAAAAGTGTGGCGAATAAAAATATTTTGGAGGGAGATCAGCTCCATAATTCTGCCGTCACCGCCAATACTTTGTTGAGCGCTGTTTCCGGCGCCGTCGGCACGGCTTTAAGTTTTAATACCAATCAAGACACTGTCCTTCTTGTGGGAACCGTCAAAGGCGTTTATTATACCTATAACCCGTTAAATTTGGTTGACACCGTGGGTCATGCTTTAAAAGGCGCGAATCACGCTGAAGCGGAATTGGCGAAAAGCGGAACCGATATTATTGATATTGAGGCCAAGGCGCCAGGCGCTGCATATAACGGCGTCACTGTGTCTATTGTTGATGCGATCCCTGCCGGGAACAATGCCGCTGTTTCATGGGATCCGGTGGCAAATGCCATTGTGATCAAAATCAAGGCAGGAACCACCACCTGGCAAAAAGTCAAAGAGGTTTTTGATCAGAATCTTGCTGTCGAAGGGTTGTTCACTTTAACAGTCCCGGGCGCTCTTAATGCCGCAAACCCGGCTGTCACAGCGGATCCTTTTGTTTTGGCAAATGGGATGAAGCAATATCCGGAGTGGATTCGTTTGGGCGGCGGTCTGCCGCGCGCGCAAGTGGTTGATATTGATTATGCCGCACGGCTCACCAAAGGCGCGCCTGATCATGAATTAATCGGTGATATTTTGGTGGTGGGCACCAGAGGCAGAGGCGCTTTTAAGATCACACATTTTTCACTCCGTGTCGTGGAAAAACCGGAACTCGTGATTCAAACACCGACCGGTTCGCAGGACACTGTGACTTTAACGGTGAATCCGCAAAACAATTGGATGCTGGATGTTTATTTGAATGAAATTTTGAGGAAAAGCTATTTTATGGATAATATCTACAGAATTGTGGTCAAGGGGAACGGCGGCAATGACACGCTTAAGGTGAATGTGGATATGTCTTTTATCGGAGGGATTGTTTTTGACGCCGGCACAGGCGGACCCACCAGCGTGGTGGAAGTGGTGTCAAAAGGCAACACGCGGATTTTGTCCGACAACAAATCATTCAACAGCAACGGATATGCTCTTTTGACAGGAGGGAATATAGATCCTCTGACAGTGCAATATGTCAATTTTAAAACTTTTACCAATTCCATCCATGTGGACAAAATGAAGATGTTTCAGTCAGGGTTAAACGGGCTGAACAATCTCAAGAGCGTGAATGACACATTGGGCCGGGATTCACTGCCTTTGATGGGGCAGTCTTTGGGCGATGCCGTCACCGGAAATCCGCCTCAAACGCGGCACCCCATCGGATTGCCGGTGGTGGTGGATGACGCCATGAATGAACTGATCAATGATTTGGCGCCGCAGGGATTGGCTTTGGATGACATGGTGGGCAACGATTCCATTATAGGACGGTTTCTAAAGAGCGGGCCTTCAGGCGATTTCCTGTCGCAAATCGGGGAATCCATCAATGATTTTGACTCCTTAAGGGATTTGTTTGACGGTTTGGATGACATAGCGGACAATGTGAGCTATACGGAAGAGGGCGACACAGTGACTTTTGATATGCGCATTGAGAAAAAATTTGCGGGTGAAGGCAAAATTGATATCGATGCTCTGGGCGGCAAACTGGCCTTAAGCGGGGAAGTGGTGTATTCTTTCGACGTGGTGCTGCATTTGGTTTTTGGCGTGGATGAAAAAGGGTTTTTCATTGACACGGAAGCCGTGTCGGGTCCGGAACTGAGCGTGTCCAATCTGAGCCTGGTGGGCAAAGTCGAAGCCACCGGCCGGCTGGGATTTTTAGAAGTGCGTCTCACTGACGGCGAAGTGACATTGGATGATGAAGTGTCGTTTTCTGTTAATTTGCATGACCCGAAAGAGGATCCTTTGACAGGCGAAGCTCCGGGGCTTTTAAGGTTTTATGAATTCGGGTTCGGTTCCTTGTTTGACATATTGGAATTGGATGTCAGTGGCAGCCCCACTGACAATGATTTGGTGTTTTCCGGAAATTTCGGTATTGCTGCGATTATTCCGGGCATGTCCGGTGCGCCTTTGACGCTGATGAATGCCGGTTTGATTTTTACATGGTCTGATATTTCCCGCCCACTCGATGTGACTGTGGAAGGCAAGCCTGACAGCCCCACAGGCCTTCTACTTGCTGAACTTCTGAGCCTTGATTTTGAACAATATTTCCTTGATTTATTAGATGGAATTGGTTCTTTAGGGGACATGATCAATGATCTTGAGCCTTTGGATGTAGAACTGCCTTTGGTCAATACCAGCATGAACCGGCTGTTCACGGGTGAGCCTTATAAAATAGGTGATCTTCTGAAGCTGCATGATCCTGTGGAGGAATATTTTACGGAAATCAAAGACACAGGCGGGTTCCCGACTTTCGGCGGTTTGTTTGAAGTGGTGGTGGAAGACACCAACAAAAAAATGCAGGGGTCTGCTTTAGGCGCCAGCATACTTTACAATAACGGCAGTCCGGAACTGAAAATCGGTATTGGTTTTGACATCACGCCGGAATTTACCGTTGATTTTGACCTGGGGTCAATCCTGCAGGACATGGGATTAAATGTGGACGTGTCCGCTTCTGTGCGGGTGTCTGCGCATATTGTGGTGGATTCCACTTTGGGGATTGAATTGAAAAAAATGCTGGACACGGCCGTGTCCGTGGCCGAAGCGGTTTATTTTGAACTGCGCGCCTTGTCCGTGGACGTGGCCTTAAGCGTATTCAATATTGATTTGGCAATGGATTTCGGGTTTTTGCAGGCAGCCATTGAAAATGCGGCTTTTGCCTTGTCTGGCGGCGTCAGCCTGAAGCTGAAAAACCCGAGCGGCAGAGTGACCTTGGCTGAATTGTCCTCTCAGAGCTTTTCAGAATTGTTCCTCATTGAAGTGCATGACATCAAGCTGCAATTGGCAGTGGCTGTGATGGAAGTTTTTGTGGGCAGCGGCCGGGACATGGCCAATAATCAGGAAGGCACAGGCGTGGAAGTGTCAGTGACTGATTTCGGCATGGTGATTTACGGCAAATTCGGCAATGATCCTGACACAGGCGATATCTTGGCGCCTGTGTTCAGCTATGCTTTGACAGGTATGGGCGCCGGCGAGTTGGTGGGCATAGACGGCATTGTGCTGTGGGGGGAAATGCGGGTGCGGATGAATACCACCGGCGTTGAAGTCAGTGAATCCATTGAAACAGGCGGTGACGAACCCGTTGAAATCCTGTTTGCTTCCGATGAAGGCAATCTGATGGTGGTGGAAATCAGCGGTGAATTGCAAGTGTATGACTTTTTCTTTTTAAGCGGGAATTTGGCTTTGACCAAAACCGTAAGGACAGTGGATCTGGCGGATGCCACAGGCACAGTGGTGGAAAGCGGCCTTGAAGTGGATTTGTTGACTTTTGGCGCATCTGATGTCAATGCTTTTGTCGGTGTCAATGGCCCGGCAGCCAATGCAGGCGCCATGGGACTCACTTTGGAAAATGTCAATATCGGCATGGCCATTATGAGTGTGCCTGTTGAGGAAGGTGTTGCGCCGACGGATTTGCGCAAATGGATCGGACTAAAAGCCAGTGTGGGCACAGCTGCTTTTATTGGTGTTGAAGGGTTTACCATTTCAGCTGAAGAATTCTATGTGTCAGTGAGTCAGGGCAGCGGCACAAAGGACGGCCAGCCCAATACCACCACGGTTCATTTTCAAGGCAATCCTTTGGAAGTGAACACAGGCGGTGAAACGCCTGTCACGCTTGATTTTAACAAGGAAACCATAAAAGCTGAAGGTGTGCTCACATTAGGCGTGCTGGGATTCTTTTACGCGCGCGGCAGCTTTGCTTTTGAAAAAACATCAGCCGTCATTACCCTGAACGATGAACTGCAGACAAAAGTGCCGGTGAATATGCTTGTTGTCGGTGCTGGTCTGGAAAGCGCTTTTGTGGGGGTGAACGGACCGGCGGACAATGACGGCGCTGTGGGATTGACAATCACAGGCGTGAAATTCGGTCTTGTGATGATGACGCCCAGAGCGCCTGAAGACGGCACGCCGCAAACGGATTTACGTACATGGACCGGAATAAACGCCAGTGTGGAGAGCGGCGGATTTGTGGGGTTGGACAATCTGGAGTTAACCGCCTCGAGTTTGATTGTGAAAATGAACAAATCAGGCGGCACCATTGACGGTCATGAAGACGCGCGCGTGGTGGATTTCACGCTCAGTGATTTTGATGGCGATGGCGCAGCTGACGGGTCTCTGACAGTGAATATCGGGGGCGGCAGCAGCGTGGCGCTGGATTATAAAAGAGAATTGATTGTTGTGGCGGGTTCTCTGAGTTTTAACCTGCTGGACTTTATCAATGGATCAGGTGATTTTGCTTTTACTTCGCAGAAAGTCAATGTGGATGTGAATGGGAACGATCTGTTTGAACCTGAAACCGGGGATATGGAAAACGCGTCTATTGTGGCCCTGGCTCTGAACAATGTGTCTTTAACAGTGGGCGTCAACGGCATTGGGTTCAGTGTGACTGGCGGGCGTTTGGGCTTGGCGCAGATCAAAGCCAGCGACCCGGCTGACACACGCAAATATTTGGCCATTCGCGGGCAATTGGGCACAGCAGAATTGTTTGGCATTCCCGGACTCACAGCCCAGGCATTGAATTTGTCTGTGGAAATCAACCAAGCCAGTGATCCGAATGATCCGGAGCTGGCGCCTTTGAACTGGACCACCATGCTGTATTTGGGCGGGGATTCAGGATTTGGCGATATCATGGATCCCGGCACATATTTGGCTGAACCTTTAACCAACCAGGAACTGGCCATTAATTTCACAGGACCTTTCTTTCAAGTGTCAGGCAGTCTCAATCTCAACCTTTTTGATTTTATTATTGGCTCCGGTACATTTGTGTTCCTGAAACAAGAAGTGGATGTGAATGTGGATGGCGGCGCATTTGATCCCGCAGGCAATGACATTGAAGACGGGTCTTTGGTCATGATAGGCATCAATGATCTGGACCTGTTCATAGGGGCAGACGGCATTGGTTTTCAAGTCACTGGCGGTCAGCTGGCATTGGCCAGCATCAAATCAACCAAGGCGTCTGACACGCGCAGTTATTTGGCGGTGAAAACCAATATCACCGGCGCTGCTCTGGTGGGCATTGATGGCTTCACAGCTGAAATCGCGCATTTGGTGGTGCAGAGCAATGATGCCAGCGGCGCTTATAACAATGTGGATGCCACAGCTTTGAACTGGACCACAGCTGTGGATTTGAATGATGACGGTGTTTTTGGCGATGTGTTGAATCCCGGGGCAGACATGATCCCTGAAGTGGATTTGACTTTGGATTTCACGAAAAAACTTCTTTTGGTCTCAGGCAGTTTCACATTGAACATAATGGATTTTGTGCGCGGCCATGCTGAGTTTGCATACAAAACCCAAACGGTGGATGTGGACCTGAACAATGACCAAACAGCGGATTTAACAGATGCCACGCTCATGACTTTGGCCATGAACAATGTGAATGTGTTTGTGGGTGTGGGTGATATTGGGTTTGAAGTCATTGGCGGACAACTGGCTTTGGCACAGCTCACGCCGAGCGCTGCGGACAAAGCTGCCGGGGACACGCGGTCTTATCTGGCTGTCACAGCTGAACTGGGCAGCGCTGCTCTCTTGGGTGTGCCCGGCCTCACAGCACAGGCGCTGAAAGTGGGCGTGAAGATCAACCGCGCCAGCGGCGAGCTCAACACCGTGCCTGCTGAAGCGCTGAACTGGACCGCAGCATTGGACCTGGATGAGGACGCGCAATTCGGCGGGGAAAATGACCAGCTGGATCCCGGACAGG
>JANQER010000412.1 GCA_028278255.1 Elusimicrobiota bacterium
CATTGGTGTTAACCCGAATTTCTCAGTTGAGAAATTCGGGTTAACACCAATGCGGTTTAGATAAGCGTAGTTGCCCGATTTATCGAGCTCTGTAAAACAAATAAATGCGTTAAAAGCGCTCCATAAATGGAGCAATTACAAAAATCAGGCTTATCTAAACCACATTGGGGTTAACACAACAATTGCATACATTATACACAACAAAATACCTTAAGTCTTCTTTTAAAACAAAAGTCATGATATAATATAAATTATACACAACTTGAGACATGGGAATAAACATTTTGCAAAAAACATTATCAAGAGACAAAAGCATACAAATTGGTTTGACATGCAAACTGGCTTTGTGCTTCTTATTCATACAGACATACCAGTCTTCTGTCACAGCCAGTGACATTGTGTCTATTCGATCAGCAAGAATCAATTTTTCCGCCCAAGTTTTAAAAGGTTTCCGAAAATGTTATGGGCGCGAGGGAAAGGCCGGCTCAATCCAGGATTTGGTTCTTCCCAAAAACCCCAGCCAAATGAAGCCGGTTGTTGATAAGATCAAAAGCACCAAACCGAAAATTATTTTGGCCATAGGGGATTGGGCCACCAGGCACGCACAAAAATCTTTTCCCCAGATACCGTTTGTCTATTGCATGGTGGCAGATCCTGATTACAGCAATCTTCCTGAAACAGGCGTGTCAGCCAGTGTGGCCCCGGCTGATCAAATAAAGTTTATCCGTGAAAGTTTTCCACAGCTGCAACGCATTGGGATCTTTTATACGGACAACAGGAACAAACGCGTTGTGGCTGGTTTTAAAAAGATTCAAAAAAACGGGGACAAAAATATTCTGATGATCAAGCTGTCCTCTAGCGGAGAAGCTGAAAAAGCCATCTCAGATCTAAAGAAGAAAGCGGACTGCCTTCTTATGCTGCCGAATACAGTTATTTATTCTTCTAAAACTCTCACGAAATTTCTTTACGAAACACTGACGCTTGGGCTACCGGTTGTTTCGTTTTCTCCCGGCATAGTGCAAGCCGGCGCTTTGGGCAGTGTTTCCCCTGATATTGAAGACAATGGATGCCTGGCCGGTGATTATGTTCGTACGATTCTGTCAGGGAAAACAAGCAATCAGCAGCTCAAATGGCCGCAAAAACTGAAACTGGGCATTAACAAGGTTGTGGCGGAACGGCTGAAAATTGAAATCAATCCGGCCACGCTCAAAAAAGCTGATTTGGTCATTCAATAAAAATCCACCACAACATAAAATACAACCACAGAGGAAAATGGAAAGGCCTGATCAAGCTATAGTATTTGTCTTGGCTCGTTTTATGTTTTTTATGTTTTGAGCTGTTTTTTCATAAAAAAAACCATAACAAACATAAAAATATTGTCAATTATTACAATCTGTTTACTTATACCATTAAATATCTATTGACATTTATTCATATTCAAAAGATAATTAAGTATCACACATTATAAGGCTCATCTCATTAATGATTTTTGGGCATACAACCGGATGATTCATGCGGGCTTATTCTTATAGGAGAGCATTTAAGATGAAAAAAATACTGATGGGAGGATTATTGGCGGGGCTGCTCTTATCATCAATCCTCCATGCCAACGATCAAATTGTTTCTATTCGTTCCAGCTCTGTGGCTGTTTTTGCACAAGCATTCAAAGGGTTCAGCGATTGTCTCAGGAAAAAAAACAACACAGCACCTATACTGGATTTTTTGCTCTCTAAAAAAAATATTGTTGAGTTCAATGAAACAATCAATAAAATAAGAGAAATCAAGCCCAGGGTGATCTTGGCCATTGGAGACTCTGCTGCCAAACATGCCAAAAACAATTTCCCCAATATCCCCATTGTCTATTGTATGGTTGTTGATCCCATGAAAAACAACCTTCCCAAATCTGGCATCACAGCAAGCGTGCACCCCAAAGACCAAATCAATTATATCAGGACAAGCTTTCCTCTTTTGCGCCGTATCGGCATCATTTATACAGCTGACAGGAACTCAATGACAATCCAAGAACTCAAGAAACTGTCGCAAACAGACAAAGACTTGATTTTAAAAGAAGTTCTTTCCTCCCAAGAAGTGGAAAAATCTCTTTTGGAATTAAAAAAAGGCGGGGCAGACTGTTTGTTAATGCTTCCCAACACAAAAATCTATTCCATCAAAAGAATCAATGATTTTATCTATTACACGCTGCAACTGGGATTTCCCATTATCTCGTTTTCACCCAGCACAGTCAAAGCCGGTGTATTGGGCAGTATTTATCCTGATACAAGAGACAATGGCTGCCTGGCCAGCAACTATGTGAATCAAATATTATCAGGAAAAACCGCCTCCGGCATGAGCATTCAATGGCCCCAAAAAAATGACTGGGGCATGAACATGCGCGTGGCCAAGAGGCTGAAAATACAAGTCAATAAAGAATCATTGAAAAAAGCAGAATTGGTGATTAAATAAAGAATGGCTGATCGGCCAATTTAAAAACCTGTCTGAATGAAATATCCTCTGAGAAAAGACACCCACTCCATCAAATGATTCCGAAGAGCCAGAACACATTTAAACAAGTCACGATATTCTTTTAAGGAAAAGAAATTCCGAGGCATGCGCGTCAACAAACCCAAGCCGGCATTGACATGCCCCAATGATTTCCGGCAGTGCACAATATTCCCTTTGACCATATCTGTCTTATACCCCAAGCCATGACCAGCCGCAATATAACGCGGCGCTTCCGTGAGATGATACCGCAGTTCCATAAGACCGCGCTGAAACTGCTGATGAGAGCGACTCTTGTATTTCTTTGACAGCATGCGATGAAACCGGTGCTCACACAGCATCAGCACATGATAAGCCGCGCAAGCGGATTCGCAATAAACAGGGACAGACTCAATATCAGCCCCATCTTCCCAAAAGCGGAATGAGCCTGATGTGCCGGGCGCATCAGCCAGTTTCCGAGGGACAAAAAAATCAGAAGGCCCGCCCGCAGGATTATCAGGGTCCATGCCGAAACGCCTCATCACATGGCGAAAGGAAAGACCGGAGCCAGAAGCGTCTCTGAACCGGGACAGCCAGGTTTGTCTCTTTAAATCAACGGAAAAACGCTCCTGTGCGGAAAAAAATTTTTCCCAGTCAGACTCGTCCCAGTCTTTGTCAAAATCTATGTGTTTAAAATAATCTTCTCTTGGCGTCATAGGTTTATATTATACGATATTTAACAAAAGAAATTGGAAATTGGAAATTAAATACTTTATTCATTTTACGGCTAGTGTTACGTCCAGTTTAAAATGAAGAACAAAAACTTAAAAGCGCCGATAAATCGGCAGGGCTACAAACTCGTCAATTTAAGGATGGTTTTAATTTCCAATCTTCAGTTTCTAATCTCCAATTATTTTTACAACAACTCTTTTTTTTCTTTGTCCGTCGAACTCCATATAGAAAACCTGTTCCCAAGGGCCCAAATCCAAACGGCCGTTTGTCACGGGCAGAATGACCTGATGATGAATCAAAGTTCTTTTCAGATGAGCATCCCCATTGTCTTCTCCGGTCCTGTGATGCAAATAATCATCCTGCGGCGCCAATTTCTCAAGCCATGCCATCACGTCTTGCTTGAGGCCCGGCTCTTCATCATTCACCCAAATCGCAGAAGTGATATGCATGGCAGACACCAGACAGAACCCTTCTTGAATTTGACTGGATTTCAGATGCCCGGACACTTCTGAAGTGATATTCACGATCTCTTTTTGTTTTTTCGTGTTAAACCATAAATAGTCTGTATAAGATTTCATTGTCAACTCCTTTCTGTCGGCATGCGGCCTGTAGGGAACGGTCGCGACCGTTCCCTACAGCAAATCCCGATTTCTGTTATTTTTTACCTCTTCGCACGAAACAAACCACCCCAGCGCCAACACTATCGATGATAACGTCAAAAAGGGAGGGCCCCGGCCCGG
>JANQER010000001.1 GCA_028278255.1 Elusimicrobiota bacterium
GCGGGCCGAAGGCCCGCGGTCGGAGCGGGGAAAACGGCGGGGGAAAGAAAAACCCCGCGCCAGCGGGGGTTTTTCGGTTTTTTCAAGTTTTACGACACACGAGGATGCAATCCAAGGCGGCTGAAAAATTTTCTTTAATGGTTTGATGCTTTGAAAACAAAAATTCTTTCCACGGAAGGAATGGAACAAACGTTTCTGTTAATAAACGAGCAGGCCGAAGGCCTACGGTTGGAGCGGGAAAGATAGAAAGCAAATAGAAAATATGAATGGATTTTAAAGTGTGAAAGAAAAATATATATTAAAGAGAAAAGAAACTTATGCCCTGTGACACTTTAAATAAGGGAGACACTATGGGAAATGGAAAAAATTCAATTGGTAGATTGACAGTTATTCTTAAAAAGAAAGCCCGAACCGTTACGGAAGCTGTTTTATGGGATATACCGCATAAAACAGAAGGAAAAGAGGATGTTTCTTTAAAAATTGGACGATATAAAACTGGAGGACTGTTTAGGAAGCAGTTAGATGTTTCATCGCCAAAAAGTGAATTAACATTAGATTTTGAGGAGTTGCAAGCCCTGATAAAGTTTTTATCTGAGAATTATGAGCCTTTTAAAAAAGGGGTCAAGAAATTTATCCCGATAGATGAAAGGTTTGATCAATGCAATGTGGAGCACTTGAGAGCAATTTTTAGAAACCCTGACAAGAAAGAGGTTTTAGCATTTGTATCTAAAAATAATATTATGCCCGATGATTTAATCATTGGTTTTGAACAACAAAAGCGTGCCAATGCTATAAAAGAGTTTGAGACTATGCTGAATAAGGATTTATTGGAGGAGAAGTGGCAAGAATGGTTTAAGAAAAATGACTGGGTTTTGGGGAGTGATTGCGTCAGAATATTAGACGAGCGTGTGATTGATACATCAAATATAACTGATTATCTAGCTCAAGCATATGATGGATTTCTAGATATAATTGAGATTAAAAGGCCAGAAGGGCGATTGCGCTTCTGGTCTGAAAAAAAAGACCATGACAACGATATCCCATCGAATGATTTAATTAAAGCCATCACCCAAGCAACAAAATATATCTATGAAGTTGAACGCGAAGCTAATAGTGTTAAATTCCTAGAAAAAGTAGGGTATGTTAAAACTGTCAAACCGCGTTGCATTTTGATTTTTGGAAGATCTAATGAGTGGGATTTAAACAAGATGGAGTCATTCAGGATTTTAAATTCAAGTTACCATAATTTGAGCATTATGACATATGATCATGTTTTGAGCCGTGCAAGACGAATTGTTGGGATATAAAAAAAGAGGCCTCCGATGCGGCAACATGATTCATGAGGGGGCGGAGCGGGGGAAAATGCAGAGAACAAGAAAATACCCTGCGCAATGTAACAGAGAATATGTTTTTTAATAAGAATTATTCCGCATTTCACCTTTGATGGAAAGTGAATCATCAAGACCCATTCTACAAGCATCTAAAAATTTGTATAAACCATCAAAAATGTTTTTAAGGTGAATTAGATCAGCTGATTTTGGTGATTTTTTGATTGTTTCGTTTCCAGCAAGATCCTTTGAGTATTTTAAGTTTTGGCCGTTTTCATCAATTTTGTGGAATTGTAATATTATGTTTTCTGCGGCATCTAGGTCTTCTTTTGGGTTTGTTGGCCAATGAGAAGAAAGGGTGTTCCGAGTGATTTTCCATAAATGAAATAAATTGTGGCTTTTTAAAATCTTTTTCAAGGATGTGTTCATGTCTGCCAGGTCTAGTCCAATGCCTAAATGGATTAATACTTTTAATTTAAGCTCAATAGTATGGCGATAAAGATAAGAGATTGGAAAAAAGAATTTGTCAGGATGTTGATAATCGTTTCCTTCATCTAGGTTGTCTATTATTTTGTCAGCAGCTTCTTTGAAAGCATCTGCATATAGTGAGTCATCACAGCCATCCAAAAAACTGATGCATGCCCATGTTGGAGAGTGTGGGTTGTTATTTTTGCTAAAAAAAGGATTGTCGCCCTTTCTAGGCCAATCAGAAGTCATTATTTTTTAATATACTTATCTGGGTCTTCCCGATTTTGTGTGGGTCAAAAAGACCCCTTTTAAGACGATAAAAGCTCTTTGAAAACTTGACACATTTAAGACGAATGAGTAATGTTTTG